>JAKAYH010000054.1 GCA_021826835.1 Thermoplasmata archaeon
TCGGGCTCGATGTCATGGCCATCATCCTCTGCTTACTCCATAGCCCTCCAAAATCCAAAACAAAATATCGCAGAGGCATATGAATCAATTAGAAACGGAATTTTTGAGAAGAATCCCATGGTAAAATACCCAACCCTCATTTTTGGATCAGGAAATTTTGGAACAGTATTCAAGGTAAAAACTGATGGGGGAACATATGCAATAAAATGTTTTACACGAGGCTCCCCTGATCTTGAAATTCGATATCAGGCCATAAGCAGTTTTCTTAAGGCAAAGAAATTTCCATTCTTTACTGAATTCAACTACATGGATGATGCAGTAAGAGTTATGGGCAAAAAGGAGACTTATTTTCCAATCCTAATGATGTCATGGGTTTCCGGGGAAAATATGAATCAGTATATCAGGAGAAATTTAAACAATCCGAGCGCCCTTAATGTCACGGCTAAAAGCCTTTTAAAATCAGTGCAGGAAATGGTCAAAAGCAATATTGCCCACGGAGATCTTTCAGGAGACAATATACTTGTCCGTGAGAACGGGGAAATCAATCTAATAGATTACGATGGAATGTATGTACCTGCAATAGCAAGCCTTGGAGCCAGCGAGGCAGGGCATGAAGCATTCCAACACCCCAAAAGGATGACAGAATTCAACGGCAAACTTGACTATTTCTCGTGCCTTCTAATTTATGTAACTCTTCTTGCGTTGTCAAAAAAACCGGATCTCTGGCAATTTAATGATGGAGATGGAGATAAGCTCATATTATCAGGAGATGACCTTAATAATCCAGGACGTTCAGAGGTACTGAAAGAAATGCTGAAAATCGGCGGTAAAGTAAAAACGTTGACCAATCTTCTAATTAAGAGTCTTTCCAAGGATAGTGGATGGGATCAGATTTCGCCGTTGGTAATTTCATAAGAAGTCTATATCTCAATGGTTATTATTGAAATATCGTCGTTCTTCATTTCTCCACTAATTCTAAGTTCGTCCCAATAGGATTTTTCAGGATTAAGATAAGTTGTAATATCGTCAATTCTCCTTATCCCACCTTCCATAATCCATTTTGAAGCAGCATCTGAAGCAAGCAAAATCTTGCTTCCTTGTTCCACAGTATAATTTTTCATTTCGTAGTCTGGAATTTCAAGTGGTGAATCATCGAAGATTGGCTCACCATGACCACTCCAGAGGAGATCCGGATGAAGACCAAAGCCAGACACATCCTTTATGGGAAAGCTTTCGAATCGCTTGTTTGTTCTTATGAAAGCACAGCTGTCACCAACTGCGATGCAATTTACTCTGTAATTCTTCTCACTCTTTCTTATTTCCATGCCTATGAACGTTGCGTAGGAACCTAAAACCGACTTATTCTTCACATTCCATTTCAGGTTGTTCCACTCTATTTTATCATGCCAAAGGTTTATGGAGTTCCTGTAAATTTTATTGATTATTTCTTCAGGATTACCACTTAGATTTCCGTACTGCGAAAAGGTATCAACAAGGCACTTTGCCCACAAACCTGAAAATACCGAATCGCTAGCTCCATCTGAAACGGCAAATCTCATGTTCAGATCGTCAGACATGAGATAGTCTTCGCATTCAGCCTGTGTATTTCCAACCTTTGGAAATATTATGGATTGACTTCTCATTTCACTCTGCTATATGCTACCCTTGTACCAATATCCAGTAGCTTGATGAGATCTTCCAGCCTAGCATTGAAAACATATGCTCTTGCCCCTGTTGTTACATCTTGATACTCTTCTCTTGCTATTGCCAGCATAGAGTCAGGAAGCACTGTTGATATGCTGAACATGGTTGAGGCATATTTTTCCTGGGGTAGCTTGGATTCATCTTCCGGGAAAGAAACCGGCTGAGCCGACGACTCTGAAAGGTGACAGTTCCAGAGCATGGTCTTCCCGTCCTTTGTTGAAAGTTCAGTAAGTTCTTTGGATATATCTGTGGGAGAACCATCTGTGGATTCTCCGTCGCTGATATTTATAACAACTGGTGGATATGAGTATTGATGATCCTGAACCCATTTCTCCACCCATTCCTTTGCCAGTTTTAGAGCAGATACCATTGGGGTATCGCTTGCGGCAACAGGTTCAAACCAAACTGGATATTGAAATTCTACTTCCTGATCATCCACTTTTTCTTTCCTCGTTTCCATTTTCTTAATTACGTTTTCCATTTCTGTTATTGGAACCGGAGCATCCGATATTAGGCCGGCAGCGCCTGATCTTTCAAACCCATACCCAATTACACCGAGATCAAAGTAATGTCTGACTCCTTCAGATTTTGTGCATCTGTTTATAAGTTCAGCAATTTGCTTGTTGATGGCGTCTGTTGCTTCTACGGCCTTGGATCTTTCGCCACCTGATAACTTGTGGCTCATAGATCTTGACTGATCGAGCAAGAACAAAAATAATCCGGGATTCCTTCTACTTATTTCAGCTTCATACATAACTTCCTAAGGCGACTATAATAAAAATCTTTTCCATTCTCTCGCAAGGAACAACAACCATCTTTTTAGGTCTGAAGAAACTAACAATGGATTTAGATTGGATATTGAGAGTGAATAGATAAGAAAAATGATATGTTTCCACCCAATATGAAGAGGAGATCTTCACTGAGATAATTACATTTTTATCTTAAAAGTAATCTCACCCGTGGAAACTGCAAAGATAATAGACTTCAAGAGAAGTTTCATGCAATCTTTTACCTCCATTGGACCCTTTCTAGATATTGCTGCTATCTTTGCCTCAATAGCTATCATTTCCCTATTTATGATGCCATTAGTGGTTTTATCTTCATTTCTTATTTCATACACAACAATCTATGGAGTTTATTACATTTCAAAGAGTCATTCCAGCAACGGTGGTTATTATTCCTTTACTGGAAAAATCTTTGGTGTAAACGCAGGCCTGATCACAGGTATCTTCTATATTTTTTACAGTTCATTGGTGCTTCCAAACATTTCACTGTTCGTTGCAACTTTCATTGAATCATCTCTTACTTCAGTGGGTTTTAATTTTCTCTATTCACTGGATGTATACGCACTTCTATTTTCTTTATCCGCAATAATATTAGTTTCAAGAGGCTTAAGATTCTCCTCATTTTATGTTTTATTATTTGGGTTTATTGAAATTGCAGCGATGATCTTTTACATAACATTCTTCTTTACTTTTTCTCAGGGATATATCAATCCTTTGCAAAATTTTGACGTTGAATCTTTCTTTACCGGAGTAATGTTCGGGATGGTCATATTTGCAGGTAGTGGATCATCAATATTCATTTCCGAAAACACGCAAAGACCTAATAAATTAGTTCCGCTTGCTGTACTTACATCTTTCACAATCTCCGGATTGATTCTAACTTTTGCAGCATTCGCAATGAATGATTATCTCGGACAGGCAGGTCTTATTCTTTATTCACAGACAGGGGGAGAATACATATTAACGAGACTAATGGATTATAATTTCCTTCTGTTTGCAATATTTTTATCAATCACCGTGTTGAGTGCTTTCAACTTGGCTATTTCATATTTGAGAGCTTTTATAAGCACTTTGGAAAGAATGAGAAAAGACAAAATAATACCTTCTTGGAAAACGAGATTCAATGACTCGTCACTCGACCTTTTCATATTGTTACTTGTTACATTGATCATAATATTAATTTCAAATTTCATAGGTTTCTTCAACATGTTTCTCACAATTCTGACCTGTGTAGCGTTGTCTTATATTTTAGTGCACATTGTAACTGCCCTTGCAATCATTAAAGATTCAAAGCACTCCATAAAAAAGCCCAGCTTCATAATATCTTTAATTTCTTTGATATTACTTTCACTTGTTCTGTACTATGAAATTACCTATGATCCTAACCTATACTCCAATTTAATTACATTAACCATGGTTCTATTGAGCGCTATAACCATTGCTGCGGTCAATATATATGGGAGGAAATATCTTTCAATGGTTAACTTTGATTACAACCTTCTCTAATCAAATTGATATTTTGGTTCTCAGGAACTATCATAAACTCTTTTAGAGAATCATCAATGATGATATGACATAATTGAAGATTTTTGATAAATTCACAGGGAGCGAAGTCGGTGAGGTAGAGATCCTAAAAATAGAGGATAATTCCTTTGAAAAAAATTCCATGAGAACCACTGAATTCAACCTGAAAGAAAGACTAACGATCCTTCGAGAAGCATCTGATCTCATAGATCAGAATATGGAATTCCTTGCACAAACGCTTTCCATGGAAACGGGTAAAGCGTATAGAAACGCTGAATGGGAGCTTATCCATATGAAGGATCTTATGCTGAATCCAATCCTTACCATGAGTGACCATAGGATTGCTTATGAAAACTGTATGGAAGAATCCAATGGAATACACCTGTTCAATATACCTGAAGGAATTCCAGTTCAGGCATTTATAAATGAGGCAATCACAGGTATTTTAAAAGGTCAAAAAACCATAGCCCTGCATAACCCTTCCTGCCCATTGACCACAATGAAAATATCAGAAATTCTTGGAGAATCTGTTAAAGGCTGGAAGAAATTCATAACTGATGTTCTTATGGAAAGCCAGAATTCGGGGATCAAGAAAATTATTTCATCAGAAGAACCTCATACCATGACATTTTATGGGACGCCGGAAGAATGCACGGGATTCTCAAAAGTTACAGGACTAATTAATGCGAAAATGAGCATAATGTCAAACTCTCGTGCAGTTATATGGGATAAGAAATACATGGAATATGCTCTTGACTGGGCATTAAGAAAATCATTAACGCCGGTTTCCAACCACAGAATGAGGGTTCAGACGATCATAGTAAAGGCAGAATTCTTTACATATTTCAAGAATAGATTTATGGAACTCTCAAAAAAGCTGAAGTTCGGTGCACCCGTTGACAAAGCCCAGGACTGCAATTACTATCCAAATATATGTGAGGAAAAGAGGGCAATTCAAGTAGTAAAACATGCTAGGGAAATGGGGTTTGTCATAGAGGGAGAAGAGGATAAGAGATTCCCCATTGTTTTGCATAACGAATATGATGATTTAAAAAAGAAACTTGAAGATATCGACGGTGCCATAGCATTTATAGTTCCAGCAAAATCCCTTAAAAACGCAATGAACTTCTCCTTCGAAAGGAAGTCGTGGGAGACCACATACCTCTTTGCAAATGGCATAGAAGAGGCAGACCTGGTCAGATCTCTATCAGGTTCGTCTACCGTTATATTTAATCCTAAAAAAGAAGACATTGTCGGTTTTTCAAAGCATATTGAGAAAAAAGTGATCAGTTAGTTTCGTGATCCTTTATTCCTCTCATTCTTGAAATTATCTCCTTTCCAAATTCAGAGCACTTTAGCGGCTTTATATTTAAAATTCTTGCAAGATCCTGGGTTACTCTTTGATTTGCATAACACTGGGATACGGCCTCCTCCAATATCTGGGCTGCTTCAAACCAGTTGAGCTGTCTGAGCATCATGCTTCCTGATAGTATTATGGAAGTTGGATTGGCAATATCCATACCTGCATATTTGGGAGCAGTCCCATGAACAGCTTCAAAAATGGCATATGTATCTCCTATGTTTGCACCGGGTGCAATCCCCAGACCTCCTACCTGAGCAGCTAACGCATCTGACAGATAATCGCCATTAAGGTTTGTAGTTGCAATAATATCATAATCCTCAGTTCGTGTGAGTACCTGCTGGAACATATTATCAGTTATTCTGTCTTTGATCACAATCTTGCCTTGATAGCTTCCCGGGGACTCAAGATAAGCATCTTCTCTCACTGTCTTATCTGCAAATTCTTCCGATGCAACCTCATAACCCCATTCCTTGAAGGCACCCTCAGTGTATTTCATAATGTTTCCCTTATGGACTAGTGTAACGCTCCTTCTGTTATTTTTTATAGCGTATTCTATTGCCTTTCTGACGAGCCTCGAACTTCTGAATTTGCTTATTGGCTTTATTCCAATCCCCGTATCCTCTGTAAGATTAACATTAAACTCCTTTGTAAGAATGGCTCTGAGCTTCTTTGCCTCTTCTGAGTTGTATTTCCATTCAATTCCTGCATATAGATCTTCAGTGTTTTCCCTAAATACAACCATATTCATTTTCTCAGGGTGGGTAACAGGTGAAGGAACTCCAGGGAAATATTTAACAGGTCTAACATTTGCATATAGATCGAAATGCTGCCTGAGAGTCACATTAAGAGATCTAAATCCCTGTCCAATAGGTGTTGTCAATGGTCCCTTTATGGCTATTATGGTCTTCTGTAATAAGTCAAGGGATTCCTGTGGAAGATGCTTCCCTGTCTTTTCAAATGCATGCTCTGCTGCTGCAACTTTTTCCCATATTATGGATCGCTTACCTGAATAAGCTATTTCGAGCGCTGCATTTACAACTGAAATCATTGTGCTGGTTATATCAGGTCCTATTCCATCACCTTCTATATAGCCAATGTTAGGGTTATCAGGAATATTCAACCTGTTATTTTCCTCAATAGATATGTATGCCATTGTTCTCTCCCTTGTTATTGATTTCTCCATTATAGTTTTTTCACAGATAATGAAATATCAGAAAAATTAGCATTGGATAGTAATTTTGAAATGAGTTCATTATGAATTGAAGTGGTTATTGGGAGGACAACGATTGAAATTGGGAAAGTAATTTATTTCACAAGTGATACCATCCGTTGACTCATGAGAAATATAGTTCTGGGGCTTATGTTTGGTGATGAAGGTAAGGGAAAGGTCGTGGACTTTCTTACCGACGAAAAAACAACAGTAATCAGGTTCAATGGGGGAACAAATGCGGGGCACACAGTAGTTACTTCCAGAGGAAAATTCAAATTCCATCTTCTTCCATCTGGGGCACTTAGGGCTTCCGATATTGTTCTGGGAAACGGTATGGTCATTGATCCTTTTGCATTGAAAGAAGAACTGGAAATATACAAAGAGGAGAATAGCGATCTCAGAATAATGATAAGCAAGGCTGCTTCTGTTGTAACACCAGTTCACATTTATATCGACAAAAAGCAGGAAGAGCTCAGAGGTGACCTGAAGATAGGAACAACATCTAAGGGCATTGGGCCATGTTATGAGGACAAATTTTCCAGAAATGGTATTAGAATAGGAGATCTTCTTGATCAACCTACAATATTGAACAAGTTAAAATTAATGACAAAAATGAGAAAGCATCTTCTTGAGGGGAGTGAATTCCTCAATGAAGAAACCCTGAAGAAGATTTCAATGGATCTTAACAATGTGGGAAAAATCATTGAACCTCTGATGTGCAACACCGAGTTATTTTTAGAAAAGAAGAAATCAGAGGGAAATTTACTCTTTGAAGGTGGCCATGGCGCTCTTCTTGATATCGACTTTGGGGTATATCCATATGTAACATCTTCCAACACAATGTCAGGAGGAGCCATGACTGGTAGCGGTTTCAGCTTGAGGAAAGTAAACAATATAATCGGGGTTACGAAATCTTATATCTCCAAGGTTGGTGAAGGTCCTTTTCCCACAGAAATCTCTGGGGAAACTGCAGATTCAATAAGAGAAGCAGGGGGAGAATACGGAACAACCACCGGAAGACCAAGAAGAATTGGGTGGCTCGATATTCCGCTGTTGAAATATTCAATAATGCTCAACGATGTTGATGTTTTGGCAATGACGATGCTGGATGTAATAGGTAAACAAAAAAGCATTCTCATATGCGAATCTTACAGAGAAGATTATGACTCACCTGTGCAGGCAATGATAGAAAAGAAAAAGGCCACCCCCGAATATATAGAAATGGCAAGTTGGGGCGAGATTAAGGATTCTGAGATAGATGAGATGATTCTAAAGGGATATTATGGTCTGCCACAGGAAATGAAGGATTTCATATCAAAGGTTGAATCACTGACCGGTAAAGAAATTGGTATTATTTCATTGGGTCAGAGAAGGGAGAAAACAATAATCAGGGAAAAATGGAAAAGTATTCTTAAATGAAGTGATTGCAGAATATGTCAGAGGCAAGAATAGTCAGAGCTCCACGTGGAAAGGAACTTAACGCCAGAGGATGGCAGCAGGAAGCTGCCCTTAGACTTTTAATGAACAATCTGGATCCGGAGGTAGCAAAAGACCCGGATAATCTCATTGTCTATGGTGGAAAGGGAAAAGCTGCAAGAACATGGGAAGATTTCGATGAAATAGTCAACATGTTAAAGGAATTATATTCAGATGAAACGCTTATAATTCAGTCAGGAAGGCCTCAGGGAGCTTTTAAAACAACAAAGGACTCTCCCAGAGTCATTATAGTTAATGCACAGATTGTGCCTAGATGGGCAACAGATGACATATTCTGGGAGCTTGAAAGAAAAGGGCTCACAATGTTTGGCCAGATGACTGCAGGAAGCTGGATCTACATAGGCACACAGGGAGTGCTTCAGGGAACTTATGAAACGCTCTGGGCTCTAGCAAAACAGGAATTCGGTTCCGAATCACTGAAAGGGAAATGGGTCTTATCTTCCGGCCTTGGGGAGATGGGTGGAGCACAGCCTCTTGCCACAACTATGAACGATGGAGTAGGTATATTCATCGATGTGGATCAGACAAAGATTGACAGGAGAATAAAAGGAAAGTATCTTGATATGGAGGCAAAATCCATAGAGGAGGCACTGAGAATAAAGGACGAGTATCTTTCAAAGGGGAAACCTGTATCAATTGGCGTCTTGGGAAATGCAGCTACATTATATAGGAAACTTGCAGACATGAAAATATGTCCAGATGTAGTCACTGACCAGACTGCAGCACACGATCTAAATCTTGGGTACATACCTGAAGGTTATACTGTCGAAACAGCTGAAGAATTCAGGAAATCAAATCCTGAACAGTACAGGAAAGAAGTATATGAGTCAATAGTGAAGGAAACTAAGGCAATTCTGGAATTCAAGAAGATGGGGTCAAAGGTCTTTGATTATGGAAATAATCTGAGAACAAGAGCGAAGGAGGGGGGCCTCAACAATGCATTTGAAATACCCGGGTATGTGCCTGCATATATCAGGGATCTCTTCAGTATTGGTTCAGGACCATTCAGATGGGTTGCTCTCTCAGGGGAAAAAGATGATATCTTTGCAATTGACGAGGCGATAAAATATCACCTTGGATATGATGAACATCTTGTAAAATGGCTTAATCTGGCAAAGGAAAAGGTAAAATTCCAGGGACTGCCAGCAAGAATATGCTATGCGTCATATGGTCAGAGGGAAAAAATTGGTCTTATAATTAATGATATGGTCAGGGACGGTAAGGTCAAAGCACCTGTGGCAATAGGCAGGGACCATCATGACACGGGTTCTGTGGCTTCACCATTCAGGGAGACAGAAAATATGAAGGATGGCAGTGATGCCATTGCAGACTGGCCCATTATAAACGCATTACTCAATGCAATATCAGGTGCAACTTGGGTCTCTGTGCACCACGGCGGAGGTACCGGCATTGGCAACTCAATACACTCCGGATTCGTTTTAGTAGCAGACGGTTCAAAGGAAGCAGAGGAGAAGATCAAGAGAGTTCTGAATGCAGATCCGGGATTGGGTGTAATCAGGCACGCAGATGCCGGTTATGACAAATCAAAGGAACTTATCGCCAAGGGTGTTAAATTCAAAAGACCTTATTTTAAGTGAAGGATTGAAATCTTATCTCAATCCATAAATCAAAATTTTTTGAAATATTTCCTGAATCATAGTAGCCATAAGCCAAATTTTTTGAACATAAATATTAATGAAAGCTTAATTAGAAAATTGCTGATATGGTCATATGGGAGTAAAGGCAATTTTAATGGCTGGAGGGAAAGGTACAAGACTAAGGCCAATTACATATTCAATTCCGAA
>JAKAYH010000055.1 GCA_021826835.1 Thermoplasmata archaeon
TTAAAATCAGGAGATATCAATTCGCTTAGCATATCTTCATCGGAAATTGTTTTCAGAGTAGTATTTGCTTTCTCTCCTAATAGGTTTAATGTCTGAACCTGATCACTGGTTAATTTTCTTATCTTTAGTGTTAGCTCATTGATATCTCCTGATTTTAAGACAGACTGAGAAAACATATTCACATCCTTGCAGAGTGATTTAATCTGACTCAGGATTTCAGGATCAGATATGTTTCCCATTTGCCTATCTAATTCCTCTGATCTCCTTTGCAATGATTCCACTCGTTCGGAAATTTCATCGTATTCTCGTCCCTTTAAATCGACTTCTTCTTGAAGTTTTGATTTTTCATTCTTTAGAAAATTCAGCTCTGATTTCATTTCTACAATGTCTAATTTAACAGATTGAATATGTATTGTTTCCTTAAGGAATTCTGCTACCTCAGGTAAATACAGAGGATTATCGGGATCGCATATCTCTGTCAATGCTCCTCTTAGGTCTCTGTATTTTTTATATATAAATTTCGAAGCCGATGGATTGTTTTTCAGATATCCATAGACTCTTTTGACATCAACATCTGGATCCAATAGGAATGATTCATCTAACCATGACATTTCAGATTTCAGATCCTGATTTTCCTGTTTCAGTTTCTGGTAGTAACTCTCATCTTTGACCATATATATATAGGATTTAGTTTTAATATATAATACTGTTGTGAGTTAATGTTTTTTTAATAGATTTCAATATGTTTTAAATTACTATATATCACTTATAGATATAGTGATATACTATATATTCTAACAATCAGGTATAAGATTTTTACAAAATATCAATAAATCTAACTTTTTGGCTAAATATACGTAACATGTGCAACGCGTGGTAAGGAAACATTGTTTTGTGTTCTAAAGTATGTATGTATTATTTCTCACGCATTTTATTGGCTTTCCGTATCGATGGATTTTATTTTTGAAAAATGGTTTACATTGTTTTGCTATTCGACTATGATGTTATGTCTACATTTCAAAATCTATAATGAAGATTCAAAGAGAAGACTTACATTAACCGTAATTAGTAAGTATTTTATTTTACGACGATATGGCTTTTTATGCCTATAGATTCCGATACGTTTAAAAAAGGACTTTCTAAACCGCCGAAGAACGGATTTTCTAAAGAAAAATTAAAAGTCGCCATCGAAGAATTGTTAGATGATTGTAAAGCTAGGACAGCTAAGGAAATAGCAGATAAAGTGAAAAAAGTTGTGGGCTTTGCGAATCAAGGAAATGATGTTGGTCTTATAGGGATGAATGATGACATTTTGGTTCAAGAAGTAATCAAAGTTCTAAATGAAATGGTTAATGAAGGTAAATTAGAATCTAGTGATGTGGAAACCACAAATGGCTATGATAGATACTATATTAAGAAATCTTGCCTTTAGTAACTGAAACATATTTTATTTATAATTAATTGTATAACGAATAGATTTTTAATTAATCACTTTTAGTTCTTAGCTAATTGAAGATTAATTAAACGCTTTCTATTATGTTGCATAATAAAACAATGATGAGAATAAAAAAATTCAGTAATGAAGGATATAAATCAGATTAGAAAGGATTAAAGAACATATTTGATATAACTGAATGATTAAGATGGAAGAGATCGTGAGTTTTCAGCATAAAGATACAACACATAGGGTCATAATCGGGGACAGTGGAGACATGAAACAAATTAAAGATAGCTCTATAGATTTAATCGTTACATCACCTCCCTATCCAATGATAGAAATGTGGGATAATATGTTTAAACAAGCTGGAGCCAATACTTATGAGCAAATGCATGATTATCTATCTCAAGTGTGGAAAGAAAGTTATAGAGTGCTAAGAAAGGGAGGCCTTATGTGTATAAATATAGGAGATGCAACAAGAACTGTAGATCACAAATTTAAATTATATCCCAATCATTCTAAAGTAATAGAAAACTGTGAAAAAATCGGTTTTGAAACATTACCTTACATTATCTGGAAAAAACCAACAAACAAGCCTAACGCTTTCCTGGGCTCTGGATTTTTACCACCTAATGGATATGTGACTCTAGACTGCGAATTCATACTAATATTTCGAAAAGATGGATTAAGAAAATTTGAGCCACATGACAAAGCGAGATATATGAGTGCATTTACAAAAGAAGAACGTGATATTTGGTTCTCCCAAATATGGCAAATTAGAGGAGTAAAGCAATCAAATAGAAAAGTAGAAAGAAGAACTGCTGAATATCCAGAAGAAATTGTGGAAAAATTGATTAGGATGTTTTCCGTAATAGGAGATACCATATTGGACCCATTTGTAGGAACAGGAACTACTTTAGCCGTAGCAAAGAGGTTGAATAGAAATTCTATTGGTTATGAGATAGACGCTGATTTCCTTCCTATAATTAGAGATAAGGTTGGATATAACCAAAATATGCTTTTTGATTTTGATGAAGAGATTTAAAATCATTCAGTTCCATTAATTTTATATTGAATTTTGATCCCACTCTTTTCCTTTGTATAATATACTATATCTGCAGATATTTGTTCTGGCAATCTTCCTTCGATTTTGTAAGTATCAGGCTTAATTGATATTGGTTTATTACCAATGTATCCGTCTATCCCATTTGCTTCTTCTTCTTTATTTGCTAATCTATATTTTTTATTCTCAGCTTGTGCTATTTTTTTTAAAATTGCTTCTTGAAACTTCAACCCAGTAAATGTTTTATTTATTACTAAATCTTCAACCCATTTTCTTATCACTTCTTTATCTATTACATCCATACTTGATTTCATCTCCAAAAATTTCTCATAAATCTTTTGGGTCGCATCATTAATCGCATCTGGATTTCTTTGAAGATACCATTCTCTCCATTCTTCTACATCTTTCCCATTAAATTCCTGAATTAGATCAGATAACTGTCCAACAACTTTTGGTCTTGTTCCTTGCGCATTTTGATTAACTAAATTAATTATTTGTGCGGCGTATTTAGGAAATTCACTCTTATCAATTTTCAAAATCTGCTCTATTTCTGCATTTGATATTCTTATTTCTTTAGGGGTGTTCATATTATCTTTTAGCTTTATGCTTATTCCCATATAGCTCTTTTGTTGACTCAACAATCCTGTTGGACATAAAAAATAAAGTTTTCCTATGTAGCCGTAGAACCAAAACAACACAAAATACTGCTTACGCTATTGAAAAGAAACAGCACTGATGTATGTTACATAACATCGCCTCAAGTCTATTTATCTACAAAATGTTAGCAAAGATAAATAACAGAAAACATATACTTGAAGTATTAAAGTTGTGGATTTTCCTAGCATGGATTGATCATATATCAAATTACATAGCATCTTTGTACTTGGGAATTATGCAGGATATTTTTCAATAAATACCCTAATACCAGCAATCATGGGTTCAATCATCCCTTCATTGATTTGTTTTGGGTCAGGATGGGCTGATTCATTGCGAAGCCCTAACCAACTAGTTATGGATTTATTCATAATTTTATCAATAATCTGACTCTTAAGTAAGTTTCCGTTGAGGGAATCCGCATTCACATATTTTCCCTCCTCGTTCTTAATTGGGATTTGATTCTTTTCCGCTAACTTTCTAAGGTGGCTTTCCAAAGCAACACCTGCAACAACTGCAGATGCTCTAAAATAACCTTTTTTTAGCAAATATTCTGCTTGTTCAAGAATATCTGTAAAAATGTCGGCATCGATCATTTCGTTAAAACTATTTAGAAAATCATTGGAATAGTCATGTCTTAAGCTTCTCAGAACTCCACCTAATTCGTAAATCATATCAGGTGAATATGGTTTTTTAATAGACTTAGCATATAACCAGTATTCACTTCTTCGTGGAGCAACAGCTTCTATGGTTTGCTTCAACATAAGTATCAATGAATCCTTGTTTTGAGTTACCAGATTCTTTTTCAAGGCTGAATCATGCCGGTGGTGTTCCGCTTCTTGACTAATCATTTTTAGAGTTTCGTTTACGTACTTTAAAGCTCCATCAATTCTCTTCAACACCGCATTTTTCTCAATAGACTGCGTCAATGTAAATGAAATAATGCATCTTCAACCATAAACTTTCTCATTCTGTCATACACAATGTAGTCATGAAAGTGTTATAAATTGGTTCAGGTTAAACTCTCTGGAAACAGTATAGCAGCTTTTGAGGTTCAGTTAACATCTTATATCTCATTCAAATAAACCACAATGAGACCATCATGCCTGAACTGTGGAAAGAAATCTCAAAACTATTATATCAGAAATAATAAGCAATGGATTGCAGTTGGATATTATTGCCCTAAATGTGACCTTGTTGTAAAGCAGATTTCTTTAGAACCACCGATAATTCATAGGATGGAAATAAGAGATTACCTTAACACTACATCAGAGAAATTTGATCTAATTCTCTGCGATCCACCTTATATGTATGACATTGAAGCACCACGTGAAAAGGATCGAATTTCATCCTATTACCATCAGATGACTACAGAGGAAATATGTAATTTGCCAATACAAAAAATAACAGAGAAAAAGGCAGTTCTCTTTCTCTGGAGCCCACCTCCTAAGGTTGAAGAAGCCATGAAGATTATTCAGGCCTGGAATTTTGAATACACAACACAGATTGTTTGGAATAAGAAAATGGTAGGATTAGGTCACACTGTAAGACAGATGCATGAAATCCTTTTGATTGCTAAGAATGGCAATTTTCCAACTCCTCTATACAAACCACCATCTATCTTTGAAGAAGAGAGAACCGATCATTCGAAAAAACCTGAAAAATCCTATGAAATAATACAGAGAATGTATCCTGATAGCAGAAAGATTGAGCTATTTGCACGGCAGGTTCATTCTGGATGGACTGGAGTCGGATTTGAAGCCTCAGAAAAAGTGTCTACAAAATCTGAATAAAAAGTATCTACATTATAGGAATAAAAAATATCTACAAAACAGACATAATGAATCAGATTATGAAAATCCATCAGGTGTGTTTTTCCATCAACATCCATCAGCCTTTAAATTTACATCACTTAATCCATCAGAACTGTGTTTCCGATTATGCCATCGATAAAATCCTTTAAATTTTATACCATTATCGATCCATCGGTTTCCTTTACTTATTAGTCATGGCAATGTATCTTTCTGGATTGGTTTGTATGCCATTATTTTAACACAGAATAGGTATAGATTGCATTCCATCATTCCTTTTGATTAATTACCTATCCATTCTGATTAAGTGCGGAAAGTTTTTCCCATTTTGGAAGTTTTTCCATTTCCGGAAGAACTTTTATCCTATCATCAATTGTTTTAGCGATTTTGGAAAATTTTCTAGATCCGCTAAAACTATTGTCAATTTTAGAAGTTTTTCCATTTTTGACAATTCTTTTAACCCACATCTGATCCCATAAGATATACTGGAACCTTACCTTAAAATTTTACCACAGAATGCCCCTACATTCGTTTCCATCACCCATCATGGTAATCTTACCTTACCAATCTGGATAGAAAGGTATCAGGTTATAGCATTGGTTTATCTTTAAGGTTAATCCATCACCATCCAACAGATTACATCAGTTAATCCATCTTCCCTGATTAAAAATAGATTTCTCACCTAAACCTCACTTTTAAAAGTGAGATAGCAAATCCTGTAAAACACTGGTTCAGTATGATAATTTCAAATTAGAACCTCACTTTTAAAAGTGAGATAGCAAATCCTGTAAAACACTGGTTCATCATGATATAATATTGGAATCTCACCTAATATATGTTAGATGATACAATACATGTTTCTGAACAATACATGTTTCAGATCCCCTCTATAGTATATGTAACACCGTTTTTAGGTGAGAAAGTAAAATTTGCGAATGTAGACCCTGTATTTTCCTATGTTAGCCGTCTCACTTTTGCAGGTGAGATTCAGGTGAGGTTTTATGTGAGAAATTACCACATAACCTGTATTTTACCTGTTTTTGTTAAGGTGAGGTTTCAGGTGAGGTTTCTGTCTCGAACTTGTTCTCTTTAAGAAACCCAACCCCCCATGCATCAATCTTTTCTTTGGTTTTTTTCTCCTCTTCTACTTTCTCTGGGTCTTCCTTAAACACCAAATTCAGTGGGACTACAATACATTGTGCAGAGTGCTCTAATGCATTCAAATAAGGTTTCTTGATTTTAACATCAGGATTTTTTACCTCATTTAGAAAGTCTGTCATGGTCTCAATTTTAAGTTCACGGTGAGCATTCTTAAAATCGTTGAACCCTTCTGTTGTAATTCGCATTTCATCTATATCTCCCTCTTTCTTTGCGTGGTAAGGGCTGAACTTTTGGAATGTTGTTCCATCTCTGTCCCTGCTGTTGTATCTCGTTGCAACATATATACAGAATGTTTCCAAAAGGTCATATCCTGCATTACCTGAGTCCAATTTTGGGCAATCTGGGATCTCAATATTATACCTGTCAGCTAATCCTTTCAGAAGCTCATAGGCATAGTCTATTATCTTCTGATTTATCTCACCATCTGTCTTTACGGACTTATGGATATTATTGAGCAGATCAGCAGTGGTTTTTCCATCCATCGTCTCTTTTAAAATGTTGAACATAAATCCTGACTTGAGCTGATCAGAGATTCTTTCCCATTCTTTTTTGTTCTGTCTTTGCTGGTTTTCCTCTGTGAAATGGCTCATTATGATTCTATCTTTAAGAGCTAAAGGAATCACAGGTTCCTGGTTCATGGTAAATGAGGGCATACCCAACATTTCATATACAATTTGGGTCTGTGCCCTTGTTCCCCTTGCCATGAATTTTACGCCATCTGTTCCACCTTTAAGTTCTTCTGAATGAAATTTCAACCATTCGTTACTTGCGTCATCTACCAAAAATGGCAATCTGGATTTTTCGACCTCCTGTCCTAACACGAATATAGTCTTTATGGTATTCAGGCTCTCTTTTCGATCCTCAATTGGTTGATCAAATCCCTTCAACGTGAGGAGAAATTGCTCTGAAGTCTTACCACCATGTGTCCTGCCCGATGACAACCTGTACGGGAATTTTTGACCTTGATGTCGTATCTCGTAGGAGAAAGGAGAAATCATATCATATAGGAGCGTTGTAAAGAATGAATCAGGATGTGTAGAGATCGCATGGAGTTCAATTAGTGTCTTTAGTATCTCCTCTGTTGGCTGATCTGTAGTCCTGTTTATCTTAATCACCCCATCGACCACTGCAACTGGTTCGTAAAATATTTCATATTCCTTCTTTTTCTCTTTATATGTCTTGAATTTGTAAAGGAACTCTGCGAAAAGCTTGGTTGACCCTGTATCTAACTTAAGTTTATTGGCTAAAAAGCTTAGAACTGTATCGATTGAATCCTGTCTCGTCTCATGGTCAAAGGTGTACCTGATTTTCCAATTTTCACCTTGCTTTATTAGTTGTAGGTCATTAAGAGGAGCTGTAAATTTCAGAGAATCAGACCACATTTCCTCTCCCTGCTTATCTAATCCTGTATATTTTGAAAGATAAAATTGCCCCTCTTCTGTGATGTAGACAATGTTTTTTGTATCCAAATTAAAAGAAAGAGTAGGTTTAGGGAGAGAAAAAACTTTAATTACTTTAGCGTCATGATTAGATTGGACTTTTTCCGGATTGGGAGGATTATCACCTCCCTCCTGTGAATTTTTCATGGATTATCACCATTTTCAGAGTCATACTTAGCCCACTCCTTTTCCCAATCATCACCTTCTTTCTTAAAAGGCATTTCCTCATAAACATAGTAGTCATCGTCACCATGGTCATGTATACCTAATTCTATCTCCAATGTATAGAGTTCTAACATATCCAACAAAAAGTCTATGATCTGATCATAGGTTCTCCCACCATCTCTTCTATTAAGATTGCCCATGAGCATATCCATCTTATGTTTTACTCTTTTACCAATTTCAATGCTGTATTTCTCTGAGTTATTTGTGATGTTTGTCATTTTACACATTCTCCTTTTGTTTAGCATCCATTTCTCTTGCTTTTCTCCTCATGCTTATGAAAAAATCAACAAAATCCTTTTCTGGCATTGAATTTTTAGACATTTCTATAATCGATTTCAGAGGCTCCTCGAATTTCCTGGATTCATTCTTCAATGGTTTAAGATCGATCATTCCATCGCCTCCATTTTCTTCTGGAAAGTTATTTCTTCATCGCTCAGTTTGATCTGAAGTGTGCCATCATTCAATAGCCCAACCGTCAGGATAGAGCCTGAACCTATATGCCATTTTTTTGCGACCTGCTTTGGAATGCCAATGGTAAATGTTCCATGTGCATTCCTGACCTTTCTCTCCCATTCCAACATCGTCTGATTTTCTGTCATCCTCATCAGACACTATAATATGCACTGGCTAACTAATAGAATTTAAAACGCAATTATTAGAATAAATGCGTTTTACGATATTCTTAAATACATGTGTGAATATTTCCATACAATGACAAAAACTACTGACTACCTAAGATATGCAGTCTATTATTCCTGTTTAATTGCATGGAAAAATCAAATACGTCCAACAATTCATGAACTTAAGGAGAGTTTGAGAGATGATGGCATTTCAGATGACACAATAAACAGGTTCCTTCCTGAGAGCAAACTAAAGAAATTGTCTATGAATCTTCCTGGTGTCAAATTAAACCCATATATGACATTGTCAGAAACACGACTATTGTCATCAGATTTAGGACTTATTAATGCTTATGTTGACTGGTATCAGTCAGAATCTGATAGAAAATTTATGGAAAGGATGGTTAGGGATCCTGAATTGAGGAGATATGAGGAAAACATAAAAAAAGGGTCTCCTGTTTTTGATAAGATATGGGAGAAGATTTTAAAGTTTAAGGCAGTCTCATAATTGCCTTATCCTGACCAATTGCAGAAACAAATTCAAAACCCTGATTGAAATATTCATCAACGAATGAGATCGGAATCATTACCTGCTTGTTTTTCCTTTTGCATATCTCCTTAGCGTCCTGCATGGCTTTCCTTCTTATGCTTTCAGGGTCTTGTGCATTTCCTAATTTTTTTTGTAGTTCCTTTTGAAGTTCCTCATCGGACAACTGCATGAGCTTCTCTGATTCCTCTGGTGTATAGCCAAATATCTTTTGTAAAACGGTTGCAGTTAAGGTTTTCTCTAAGGACTGTTTGTCCTCTTCCCTCATGCCTCTTACCTGAGTTTCAATGTAAGGAAGGCATTTAGAATACTGTTCCCTTCCTTCATCGATTTTGCCTTCTCTTTTTGTGTAAGTTTCCTCAATGTCGCCCTTATGCCCCATTATAAACTGTCTCCACGGATGGCTGATCAATCCCTTAGCCTCTGCAGTGTCTAAGTTTGTGCCAAAATATATCCGGAATATGTAAGGTCTCCATTCATAACCTGCTTTTATTATAGTTGCCTTTATCCTTCTGAGTAGTAGAGTAGTCATAAGAAAACGGTTCTTCTTATCTAAGGACTGTTTTTCTACTGGTAAAATAATAGGAGAATCTTTCCTTAATTTCTCCCCTGAAACCAACCGATGTCTTAGGTATTCTTTGAGATATTCTGCCCCTTCATTCCCCAAAAAAGTGAAATAGCCAACTCTTATCTTTGATAGATCGGGTCTTACGTTAATTTGTACTGGCATATTTTCAAAGGTTATTTCTCCTTTTTCTATTTTCAGATCTGGTATATCCCCAATGGTTAAGCCATCTGTTCCATCTATGTTTCCTAAGACTTCAGGTCTCAATCCTGAAAATGCCATAAGGGAAATTG
>JAKAYH010000056.1 GCA_021826835.1 Thermoplasmata archaeon
ATCTCTTGTCGTGGAGGAACTCGATCCCTATCTGGAGACAAAAATACGCGCCTTTAACGATAATCTCGGAGGAATTACAAAGATCACAGGAAAACTTGATCGGATACTTCCATGGTCGCTGGAGTTTTCGGAAGGCATTGTTATGAATAGCATACTAAAGATGGCCGGAATTCAGTCAACTGTTAAGGAAGCGGAAGTCAGGGGAATTCCGCCAGAATTCTGCCCAGGCTGTCCTCACAGATCATCCTTTTTCTCCATAAAAAGGGCTTTGAGGATGTCTGGGGCCAGTGATACGATACTTTCATCGGATATTGGTTGCTACTCCCTATCCTATTATGATCCATACGATATGGCAGATATTATACTGGATATGGGCGCATCAATATCAGTGGGCGCAGGAATCAGCATTGCTTCCGGGAAAAAGACTGTTGCCTTCATAGGGGATTCAACATTCTTTCATTCAGGAATAACTGCCATAATAAATGCAAAACGATCAAACGCAAATATGCTCATATTTATACTGGACAATACCACAACGGCAATGACTGGGCAGGAACCAACACCGGAGTTTCCATTTTCCATTGGTGATGAGCAGTTCAACGGTATAGGTATAGAATCGATCCTGTCTGGAATAGGAGTGGATCATTCCACTGTTGATGCCTTTGATGAAGGAAATATTATAAGGGAGACCATCAGATCCATAAAGCAATCCGGACTGAAGGCCATAATCATAAGAGGTCCATGTGCCCTTCTTCCTCATCAGAAAATATCCTATTTTGAGGTATCTCCTGATCAGTGTTCAGGCTGCATGAACTGTGTTGATAATTTTCACTGCCCGGCAATAATCAGGGATGGAAATGTGGCCAGAATAGATCCCTATGAGTGTGATGGATGTGGAGCGTGCTCTGAGATATATGTATGCCCTGTGAAGGCCATACATGAGGTGAAACTATGACATCATACAGAATTCTTGGAAGAGGAGGCCAGGGGGTGATAACTCTTGGAAAGGTTCTGACGCAGGCCATTATATATTCAGGAGAAAATGGGATTATGTCAGAGATACATGGACTTTCCCAGAGGGGAGGAGGCGTGGTAACTGACGTCAAGTCAGGGGAATACCAATCTCCCCTCATAATGGCAGGCACCGCAGATTACATACTTTCAATGGATCCCGAGGAAACATCGTTCAACATAACATCCCTGAAGGATAACGGCATCTGTATCTCAGTGTCCTACAATGAAAAAGATTACAAAGAAGAAAAAAGGGGCAGAATTGAGTTTATTGAGTTGAACCCATTAACCATTGCGAAAAATATGGACAGAAGAGCCCATAATATGTTTTTGCTCGGGGTACTTAGTGCAATTGATCCATTTCCGCAACCAGAGAATATAATAAGGGCAATTTCCGAGATATTCCCGGAGAAGGTAGCAGCCAGCAACATAGACGCATTCAATCTTGGAAGGAATTTTTACATGAATCTTGGTCTGGAAACGGGTAAAAGTTCACACTGACTTCTGAATATTATTGTTATCCACCACATTGATTCCTTCCTTCAGCCTGGATATGTAAATTCCGGCAAACATAAGTATGATTCCAATTATGAAAAGTATATTTGGCACAGCCCTGCTCACAAATGCCTGCAGAACAGTGGTAAATATTGGAACAGAGAATGCCATTACGGTAACCTTGTTAACTGTTGAGAGTTTTATCATATAGTTCCATGCGATAAAGGAAAAAGCGCCCCCAAATGTGGCCATCCAGAGGAGATCAATCAGGAACGTGTTTGTGTAAGTGAGCGAGAAATCCACCGGAGAAAGTATCAGCATAACGGCAGCTCCCACAAGAAACTGAACACTATTAATGGAAACAGGATCCATATCCCTCATCTTTCTGTAATATACCGTAAAGGATGCCCAGAAAAAGGCATTGACTATTGTAAGGATCATTCCTATCCCGGTGAATCCTCCGAGCAATGGAATTCCATACACACATATGCCGGCAAAACCAACCATTATTCCGGTGGTTTCGAAGGCTGACGGCCTCTCCCTCACCACAAGAAATGCTATCGGGAGGGAAAAAAGTGGCATGGAATAGCTCAGTACAGAAGACTGGGCGGGAGAGACAAATACAAGGCCATATACCCAGAATATGGTACTTGTCGTTGTGAGTGCCGAAAGAATCAGGATGTCCCTGTTGAGTTCAATCTTTTTTGAAAAAGGTAAGAGTATGGCACCGGCAATGGCATATCTGACCGCCATGAAAAACATGGGTGACGAAAAGGAAAGGCCGCTTTTGGCAAAGAAATATGATGGTGAGGTCATCAGCACATAGGCTATCAGAAATTTAAGTTCTTTCATTGAGTTGGCGAGTTATGGATATGGCGTTATTTATCTTTTTCATAGTATTCTCAACGCACTATAGTTTTGACCCATAAACTGCCGTGAAGTGTCAGGAACCATTTTTGCCAGATCATTCTAAACAAATTCATCTCTCTATACTTTTTATCAGATCAAGCAGTTTTTCTTTTTCCGGCATTGATTCAATTGCCCTCAGTAGATTTACGCTATCCACCAGCCTGTCCTCCTCAGGAAGTTCAAACTGTGCCTCGAGTCTGACAGCCATAATCTCTTTCAGATTGACATTTTTCAATGAAAGCAGAACCTCCATACTCAATTTACATATGTGTGAATAGTTATCGTCATCAGTTTCCCTGGCAAGGTTCTCGATCATCTCCACAATTTTCTGAATCTGTGCATTCCTGTTTGCTTTTAAAAGATCTTTGTAAAAATCCTCTAAAACACCTTTTCGCGCAGCATCATCTCCATGGATAAGTTTACCAAAGTCAATGGACATAGGGGAACATATTCCCTATGCATAATAATGATTCCCTTTTCCTGATCTTTGTCAAATGCATTGCATTTATCCACTCATGCATGGTGGAGGGATGAAAACCTCTCAAATATTCTGGTTCAGGTTCTCCTCATCCATTTTCCTCACTATGCCAGATACCCTTTCAGGGAGTCCTTTGAGAATGCTGTATGCTGGAAGTGAAACAAATATTGCCAGGATCGAAGCCACAGCCATTATGTATGGAAAATAGAAGTAGTCGGAAAGTAGACTGAATGTTGCAGCCATAACCGGTTATCCACCTATGGAAAATATCATGGTCAGGGAATTGACTCTGCCCATTACTGCATCGGGTATGGCATTCATGAATATGGTCTGTAAGCCGATATTGATAAATATAACGAATATCCCGAGAAGTACTGTCATTAAGATGTCCAGATAGAGGGATCTTGAAAGGGCGATGCACAGCAGAAAGACTCCAACTGGGATTATCAATATGGATATGATTCGAACGCTCGAAAGATGTGATGACAGTTTGCCGGAAACCGTTGAACCCAGTATGGCACCCACCGGGAAACCGGCTATGAATATGGAGTAGTCCAGAGGCGGATCATGAAGAATTATATGTATCAATCCTGAGCCAAATACGTCCAGAGAAATGAAAAGCCCGTTTATTATCAGGGAAAGCAGAAGGAAAGGAATCATCACACCTATAATTCTGTACGCGCCCTTAAATCCGTACCTGTCAGAGGAGTTTGCTCTGTTCAACGTTCTTCCGAACCCCAATATTGAAGATAAAATTGGCAAAGATATGAGGGTAATCAGCATAAACTGCTGGGGAAAATAAAGAAGAACGCCCCCAAAAACTATTCCGGCAAGCTCCGATATTGCATTTGTACCCTGGCTGAGGGAGATGGCCGACTGCATTGTTTTTTCAGGAACAGTTTCCTTCATTATTGTGTTAAACGAATCGGAGTTCACTATGGAAAGGATAGAAGAGATCAGGGCCACGGAATATACCACAGCAAGAATCGAATGAAAATACAGAAACATATAGCTTAACGCAGTCAGAATGGAGGAGATTCGAAAAACCATACCTCTATTGTGCCTGTCCAGAATGTGTCCTTCGGGAATAACCACAAGAAGATATCCCAGTGCGGAGAGAGCAGGTATCATACCGGCAAGGAATACTGAATCGTACTGAACTATTGTCTCCCAGACGAAGAATATATTGAATATGTAAAATGCAGATCTCATAAGATTCCTGCCTATGAGATAGTTACGGAACGTTGTCCATTGTGGATAGTCATGTAAATTTTCAATAGTCATATAAGTTTACCTTATACGTAGATTTATATCTTATATATAAATATTCACAGGTGCCATCCGATCATCTTGATGATTTATTCGAAATACTTTCAAGCCAGACAAAAAGCCAGATCATTGCCCTACTGGCCATACATGGAAAAATGACAGTTACGCAGATTTCAGAGCATGTTAATACAAGCAGATCCAATCTGTATCAGGCAATTTCATCTCTTCAAGAAAAGGGATTTGTAAATCCACCAGAGGTGGTCGTGCAGAAAAACTATGTTGAAAAGTATTATTCACTGAACGAATCTGCATTTGATAATAATTCCCAGAGTGAAATGGATGATCAGTTTAAAAAAATGGATCCAGAAAAAATAAGGAATCTGCTGGCAACATTTCTTCTTTCACAGTCCCTAATTCTCAGGGTCATAGCGCAGGAAGTGAAAAACTCTTCCGATGAAGATATGAAAAGGATGATAGACGAAGGAATGGCGGATAAAATGGTAATATCATTTAGCACCCTGTCAGATAAACATTTTGAACAGGGTATTTCCAATTTAAAGCCATTTCTTGAATATATTGAAAATCCAAAAAATTTCAACGAAGAAAAAGACAAGGAAAAAGCGAGGAACATGGTTCTGGTACTCGCCCTGCCATCGTACCTGTTCGGCTCCCTGAAAAGGGGTTTTGATTGAATATTTATTTGGAATAACTTGCCATTGCAGCATCCCTCTTCTTTTCGTGATCAGTTTTGCCTCTTATGGAAGAGAATACTCCCGCAATAAACAGTATGATCAGGCTTGCCAGAAGTGCCGAATGGATCCCAGTGACAAATTTTGAAGATATGCCTCCCTGAAGATGGGTTGTCCCCAGAAAGACCTCAAATGCTACATATCTGCTTACAGACAGAGATGCGATCGATATGGCAATTATGTAACTCATCAATGTGCCAATATTTGATAGCATTCTCAGAAGGCCTGATATGGATCCGTACAGATCTTTGGTGGCGCTGGACATCACTGCGCTGTTATTGGAAGGCCAGAACATTGCAGCGCCAAATCCGCTCACAAGGGAACCAATGACGACCACATATATGGGTGTATTAACGCCGAGCAAAAGATAGGTAAGTATTCCAATGTCCATGATGGCAATTCCAATGGTTGCTATTAAGCCGGATCCGTGTCTGTCTGCAATTCTTCCCATCCTGGGTGCAATAAGGCTTGATACTATGTATCCTGGAACAAGCAGCAATGAAGAATCAAGAGGTGAATAGCCTCTAACCCCCTGAAGATACATTATCAGAATGAATAGAACGGAAAGGTATCCGATCGCCTGAAGAAGTGATGCGAGCAGGGAGAATGATAGAACCCTGATCTTGAACGCCTTCAACGATATGAGTGGATCCTTCACTCTCCCTTCCACATAGATGAATGGGATCAGCAGGATCAAGCCAAGGATGATCATTAAAACATAGAGCGTTGAAACACCGTTTCCTGCAATTTCAACACCTCCGTACGCTATCAGCAATAGCATAGCAACCATCAGTGTATTTCCAGCGTAATCGATAGATGTCGTTTTTTTTCTGTTGTCCCTTATGTATTTCAAAGAGTAATAAAATCCGAACAATCCAATTGGCACATTAATATAGAAAATATATCTCCAGCCGATATAGGTGGTAATCACACCTCCAAGAAGGATACCAAGGACACCTCCAATATTCCATCCCATTGTGGTAAAGCCAAAGGCTCTTCCTCTCTCGTGTACTTCAAAGTTATCGGCAATAATGGCACTGCTGTTTGACTGAAGCATTACGGCTCCAAATCCCTGAAAGCCTCTGGCAGCTATGAGGAAATAAACATTGGGTGCTGCTCCGGAAAGTGCGGATCCGATTATAAATACGAGGAATCCTGTATTGAATATTCGTCCTCTACCAATAATGTCGCCTAACCTCCCAAAAAGAGTTGTGAATGATGCCAGTATCAGAAGATAAATGAGAATAACCCATATTGTATCAAGAAACGGCGCATTCAAGCTGGATGATATGGTGGGGAGTGCAATTATCACAATGGTTGTGTCTATGGCGGACATCAACATACCAATCAGAACGGCCGTAAGAATCAGGTTCTTTTTATCTACCATTTTTCACCATCTTTATGTAATTTTAGAAACGCAGAAGATCATATGCACCTCCGAAGCTGTTTCTAAGGTATAATTCAGCATTTTTCGAACATATTTAACACTATCTAATTATTAACTAATAAATAGTAAGGTTCCTAACTAAAACACTGTGAATATATACCTAATTCCACGCATATTATCTCCGGCAGTAAGCCTGAGGCTTACTACTTTGCTTTAAATTTGCAAGCGATATACGGGTGGATATATCCGCAATCCAACAGAATATGAATATTCGTTGGAGATTAATAATGGAGGTATATATCAAAACCTGCAATGTATTTCAACACATTGTATATGTTTTTAATGGAGAGTCAGGGAGCAGTTCGTTTTTAAAAGATAGCAATGATTGATATGTTTGTCATTGAAAAGGAGAATTATGTCATGGAACGTGGAGGCAGGATGGGAGTGCAGAGATAAAGTGAATGAAGACTTCGTGCAATGAATATGTAATGCGGAAGAAAATATCATATGGATACCTTTATTAGGAATACGCGGAAAAGTCTTATATCGATCCTTTGGTCTATGACACAAACAGGTTTATTGATCAACGAATCCGTGGAGCGGCATTAAGATTGCATCAGAAAATCCAGGGTCGTGCCACTAAATGATCATTGAGATTACGTAAAGGTAAATATCTGGAATTGAAGGCCAGTGGAATAGAATGATGCGTATATTAAATGCCATTTCAGAAGTATTGAAATTTAATGTTCTCAATAGATATGGCTATATGACATTGAACAACGGATCACGTTCTGAAATGATTGCTACCAAATATTCTGATTCAATTCCTATTAAATTCAATCAGCACCAGAAATGAGTACACACCTAAAATATTCATTCTAAGTATTATAGCGATCACACTTTCCTCTCAATATATATAACTCATTAGTGATCATGCCTGAAACTTATTAAGCGGAGATAAAATATAAATAGATTGAAAATGTACAATTATTATGAATTTTAAAAAAATAAGTGCCATAGGAATAATAATGGTGATGCTGTTCAGTTTTTCCATCATTCTTGAACAGGGGATACCTGGACAGGCTGCTAATAATGGCGAAAATAGCCAAATGAATGTGTCACCTCAGTCGCTGATCAGCAATTCCCAGACAGTTGTAATTCTTGTTCACGGTTTTTCACCGGGCGACACATCTGGTACCCCATGTGCAGGAACATGGCATTCCGGAGTTAATATATATCAGCAGCTGGTTAATGCCGGTTATCTTGTAGGCAGCGTGCAGTATTACGGAGTATTCCAAATACAATTCAGCAATGGATATACATATACCGATTCTTCCTTTGTGGGTACATCAAACACAGCGATCAGTTCAATTGGAAACGAGCTTGGTACGGCGTTGCAGAACATCTTTTCTGGAACAAATTACAATGTGGATATGATAGGCTACAGTATGGGAGGTCTTGTAACGGCATATATGCTGGAAAATTACCACATGGCCAACATAAATCTGAAGAATGTTATATTTATGGCCTCACCATTTGATGGTTCTCCACTTGCAGGGATTGCGCAGTGTTTGGGATTGTCGGGATACACCGGAACCGAGGTGAATGAAATGGCTCAGGGATCAGGTTTTCTAAACAACCTTGCGAATTCATTGGGAAATATGTATTCCAATTATGGGTCAACAGTATGGACAGTTTATGCAGGGACATATGATCCATGGTGGGGATATGTGCTTTTCAACGGAGCCAATGACGGTGTAGTTTCTGAGCATTCAGCAACATATTTCGGATATGACTATCTTTATACATTCTCCAGCGATATACACACTGCATCACTTGACGATTTTACATGGTCCGGTATCAGTTATTTCCAGGATCAATCAGTCGCAAACACAATTTTACAGAATTTTGGCGGGGTTTACTGATTTCAAATATCAAACCTTTTTTGGATATATGGAGTAATTCTTTTGAAGTTAATCTTCGAATACATATATAAAATTGATATTAAAACGATGAAATCCATGTATGTTTCACAGATCATTTTACAGGACAGTTATCTTCCTGTGTAGATCGGTTATTTGAAGACAGCGTTTCCCTCTTCTATGGAAAGGGTCGTAGTGTCAGGTTCGGAGTAGTTATTACATACGTGGTATTTGACAAAATTAATATATTTGTTATATATCAAGTATATCAGTGTACTGAAATGGCAAAGAAAATCAAATGTAAAAAATGTGGAGAGATATTTAAGAAACCCATATTTGGACTGAAGCCCTTGGAATATAAGGCAGGGATAAAAATGGACGGTGGAATAGTTGCCTTAGGTGCCATAATAGTGTGCCCGAAATGTGGTTTTGAGGGGCCCTTAAGAGACTATGAATCTGTTGAGGATGAATAATTCCGATGGTGATTGAAATGACGTCATTAACGGTCGATAATTATTCCACAGGCTATTCCGGAAAGGAAGTACTGCATAATATTAATTTTCATATATCTACACCTGGCATTTATATTGTTCTCGGGGAGAACGGATCAGGAAAGACAACCCTTTTCAGAGCAATAACAGATCTCCTGAAACCATTCAAAGGGAAGATCAGTTTCAACGGAATGCGTATTCAGGATTCAAAAGTTAGAATTTCATATCTTGGGCACAACGATGCAATCCCTGTGGGTATGAATGTATTCAGGGTCATGAAATTTTTTGCAGCACTGGAAAATGTGAGCAATGATGTTCTGGAATCTGTAATTGAAAGATTTGGTTTGAGGGATATTCTCGGGAAACAATATAATGAATTAAGCAGGGGCCAGAAGAAGAGGGTTTCGCTGGCTAAAAGCCTGCTCGTTACGGGAGATATAATGATTCTTGATGAACCAACTTCAAATCTTGATCCGTCGGTTTCATCCATGATACGAAATTTAATAAAGGAGGAATCAAGGGATAGAATAATTCTGTACTCTTCTCACAATCTTTATGAGGCCATGGATCTGGGTTCATACGTGTTGGCATTGAGAGGCGGAAATCTGGATTATTTTGGAGATTTGAAAGGCTTATCTGTGAGGAATTATAAGATTGGCATTCGGGCCGATGGAATAGAAAAATGTGACTTAAGATATAAAAGAGAGGGGAACTTCTATGTTTTTGATGTGGAGAGCCCTGAAAAGACATCGGAATTAATAGCATCACTGGTGGCACAGGGAATTAGAATATACGAAGTTAAGGATATGTCGAATCCACTGGAGTCATTCTATGAGAAAAAATAAATCCTGGGGTGAAAAATTATGAAAGAAACTTCCGCTGCTTTTAGATATTTCATAAGATTTGAAATATTAAGAGCGTTTTCCACAGTTTATGGCCTGATGTATGTTTTTTTGGGCATACTTATTCCGCTTATACTTTATATAAGCACATTTCAGCCACTGAGTGCCTCATCTCTCCCGTCCCTGGGATTTCTGTTATTTCTGGTTCCCATAATGCTTCCATTGTTTTCGCAAATAGGAAGTTAGAT
>JAKAYH010000057.1 GCA_021826835.1 Thermoplasmata archaeon
TGCAATATTGTGTTTCTCTCCCTATCTCTTTCGGTACAGTTTTAAAATCTTCTTTGGTGGGATGTTCACGTTTGTCACTAAACTCAGTTAAAATTATCATCAGTGTCAAAAATAAGCTTATCTAAAGAGCTTTCCAGTAATTAAAGGGTCGATGATGAATAGAACTCAACTAACTTTCAATCCGCCTCTGTAAACAGAATTCACAATTCCACTTGCCCATTTATAAGGTATTTCACAGGGGTTATCAACATTTAAAATTAAAAAATTAGCCCTCTTTCCAGGTTCAATGGTTCCCATTCTGTCAATCGCTCCTAAGGATGCAGCAGAATTAATTGTTGCAGCATTAATCGCCTCGTTACTTGTCATACCACAGTTCTTCACTGCAAGATGAATAGAGAAAAGCATGTTAGGGATAGGCGATAGAGGGGAGCAATCCGTTCCCAATGCAACAGGAACATTCCTGTCAATGAAGTTTCTAGCATTGGGAAACTTTTCATTAAGTGAAAATGCCGTTATGGGGAGCAAGGTAGCAATTACTCCATTTCTTTTCATGATTTCAATTCCATTCATATCTGTTTTCAGAAGATGATCTGCAGAAATTATTTTGTGTTTATCGGATAACTTAAGGCATCCAATATTTGAAATTTCATCTGAATGGATTCTGATTTTAATTCCAAGTTTATCACACGCTTCAAAAAATCTATTGGTCTGTTCAGGGGTAAAGGCGCCTTCATCGCAGAAGCAATCTCCAAAATCCACCATTCCAGAGATTTCAGGAAGCACCTTTTCAACGACGAAATCTGTGTAATGATCTCCATCAAATTCTGGTGGAATAGAATGCATTCCAAGAAAAGTGGTTACGACATCCACAATTTCCATGGATTTCAATTTAACGGCAGCATTCAGAATAGCTCTCTCTGTATCCAGATCCAATCCGTAACCGGATTTTACTTCCAAACATGTTACCCCACTTCTTATCTCCTGCTTTATCCTGCTCATGGAATCTTCAAGTATCTGATCAGAAGTTTTTCCTCTCGTGTCCCTGACAGTTTTCAGGATTCCATTTCCTTTCTTCAGGATATCAACATAAGTCTCTCCTCGTATCCTCTGGTAAAATTCTTCCGTTCTATTTCCTGAATACAGAATATGTGTATGTGAATCTACGAATCCCGGCAGAATCCCCAGGCCGGTGCAATCTATAACTTCTCCATTATTTTCGCTTAGGTAAGATTCAGCCACCCTGTTTGGAACAATTGATTTGATATTGCCGTTCTCCTCTATGATCGAGTGTTCATATGTGAGTTCCATATGATCCTGTTCCTTTCCCCTAAGAGGTCCATTGGCCTTTGTGGTTACAATAAATTTGGGATTGTAAAACACTTTCAAAACATCACCATCAAAATATCACTCCTGAAAAATAAGAGAGGAATGTTGCAACAACGGATGCAAGAATTGGTACCATGAACGGTATTCGATACATGGAATATTTTCTGTCTCCAAAAACTTTAGTGGAATATTTGACTGGGTTGAGATCTTCCTTAAACGGGGAATATATGAGGTACATCTTTCCGAAAGTTTTTTTGTTTATCATCCCCACAAAGGGAAACGACAGAGCTGACATGAAACCAAGATTCATTATGAGGAGAAAGGAAAGAGGGAATATGGAATTCAGGTCTGAATAATAAGATGCGGCAGATATGGATAATGGTGCAATACTTCCAAGGATTGCAATGATCCCCTTAATATCACCAATGCCAAAGAGCTTTTCCATATAACCTGCCACAAACATCAGAGAAACAAGGGTAAGTGTGAATCCATAGAAGAATCCAATAAAGAAGATCAATACAATCGAAATCAAAAGAAAAACAATTCCCATCAAGAAATAAATGGAAATATCTGTTCTAAGGAAGGTAAAAATAAACACCAATATGAGGAGTATAATGAAAATAGATGGAACCGATGCAGCGTAGTCAATCACAGCACCTGTTGCCATAAGAGGAATGAAGAGATACGATTTCACGGACCTCTTCTTTATATCAGAAACTGATCCTATGAACAGACTCACTAAGGCAACAATGATAATTGCAACCATTTCATAATCATTCAACTGCATATTATCAGAACTCCAAACTTACAGTTCATAGCATGAGGAACCCGTATCCTGAAGAGCGCATTCCATTGAACTGTATTTCATCTTACGGTTGTCCATAAAGGTCTTTACATGATTTAGGGCAAGCTCGGGGGTATTGTTTTCCCTGCTGATATGCAGAAGAAGAATCTTTGTCTTATTGGAAGCAATCTTTGACAGAGCTTCCCCAGTCTGCTCATTTGAAAGATGCCCGTATGGTCCAAGTATTCTCTTCTTCAATTTCTCATGATACTTTCCATTCCTGAGCATCTCAACATCATGATTTGATTCCAGGGCAAGAATATCTGAATTTGACATTGGCTCGACCAGATCGTCAGGGAAATGTCCCATATCTGAAAACACGGATATCTTCTTCCCTTTGTATTCTATGACATAACCCACAGGATCAACGGCATCATGTGGAATCTTGTACGATTTAATCAAAAAATTTCCAATAGCTGTTTCACCATTCATTCGGTAATATTTATCAACATTAAGGGCAAGTGCCGTCTTTTCCCTGAGATAGATATCAGCCTTAAGTTTCCTTGCAGCTGCATTAATCCCTGAACTATGGTCAGAGTGCTCATGGGTGACAAACACAGAGATATTCCTTTCAGAAAGACCAAGTTCGTCCATTCTTTTCTGAAATTTTATTGCTGAAATGCCGAAGTCAATGGTAATAATGTCATATTTATCCCAGATAATTGTGCAGTTTCCTCCACTGCCACTCCTGACAACACAAAACCCGCTTTCAATCAATATTACACACTATGCAACACACAATAAAATATTATTGTTAAGCATTCACGTTTCCAGCACAGTCCAAAAAGAGTCATGGGAACAAGTGGAAAAAATTACAATTCTTTGATCATAAGATCCATTAATCATTTCCTCAGGTTACTTATCATTTTATTGTAATCATCCTCAGAAATCTCTCCCCTGGCATATCTCTCTTTCACTATCTTTTCGACATCGCTGTAATTATCCCTATGATGATTATCGCTGGAATCTCTGAACATCTCAAAGAAGAAATATATGAAGAGCAGAACAAAGATCACTGAAACTATTCCAATAATGGGCATAAAAATGATCATTCCGGTATATCCGCTACCCATCATTCCATAGGGTCCATAGGATCCATTATATTTGTATCCACCGAATATTGCTGCCAAAGTCGCAACCACTGCCATAAGGACGATTAGTGCCATAACAATCCACAAAAACTTTTCCATCTTTTGCATGATTTATAATAATGCTGAAACAGTTCATAAGGTCTATCTGAAACGTGTTTCATCAAGAACAATTTCATTGGTAACACCCTTTCTCATTCTCACTATAATTCCCTTATTTTCAAGTGCTGTTAACGCTCTTGAAACGGATGCCTTTGACGTGTTGATTAAGGGAACCATTGCGCTCTGGAGCATTCTGTTTTCATGCGATTTTAGGAGGTGAATGATATCAAGTTCTGTCTCCGAAAACAATTTCCTGGCTGCTTTTTCATCTATAGAATCGCCTTCTGAAGATACCTTCTCACCGTAGTTTATTACGACAGGCCTTTTCGCCTGAATATTGTTGATCAAAGATGGCAATATCTTCCTTATACCCTCAATTGACCCAATTGATATGACAATATTTGCGCTCAATATGAAAAGGAAAAGTAACATCTGGATGCTGTCTATTTTTCCTCCAATATAAACGACAGCAGAAAAAATGGCAACAACCACGGCAATTATCATAACTGAAAGAAATAGGGAACCTGATAAGAATACCATTCTCCTTATTTTTTCATCCATGGAACTTCACAATACCAGTCACGTATAATTGCGACAAGGATACATATCAAAGTGATACATCATTATTGTCCTCAAATCACTTCAAATCAAATCGCTAAAAGACTTCATATATAATTTTAGAAGGTTGAATGATGCATGCAAGTTTGTTCTGTATCAACGCTTTCCAATGAGAATTAATTGGCGATAGACTGAAATTGATCTACCAGAGAAAATTCTTGCTCATTTTCTATGGAAAATCAAATTTGTGCAACTTTGAAAGTTGTTTAAAGAGATAAGATTTAATGAGATCGTAAATAATCACTCACTTCCGAAGCTACAACGTCAAAGGAAGGCGGGTTCAGCACCAGAGCTGGAATTTCTTTTTCCCACTGGGTTCTAAGCATTTTTATTCTTTTATCTGCCTCATCATAATTATATGTTTTTTTATAATATTCCATCTTCACAGAAATCAATGAAAAATCCAATACCACATTTTTCTTTATTAGGAAATATATGTCGTAAAGATCCCTCGCCTGTTTTCTTGTCATAAGTGCCCTGATTTTTTCAGAAAATATCTCTTTCAGATCCATCTCGTTGACCATATATGGTCCCAGATCTCGGTAGATTGGCGTTATGTTATAATTTACAGGAGGTAGTAGCACACTTTCCCTTAAACTCACATCTATCCTGATTGTTTGCAAAGAAAGTGGTGTGTGAAACAGAGGGCCACGAATCTTTATTACATAATTGATCGATAAATTTCCACTTAATTTTGAATATGAACTCGGATAGAATCTGTTAACTTCAGATAATGCACGTTCAATTTTTTCACCCCTAAATGCACCTGATGCTGTAAAATCAAGATCTTCAGAGAATCGGTTAAGACCATAGCATTTTTGGAGTGAAGTTTCTCCCTTGAAGACCAGTTCATTACCAATGTTTGCATAAATTCTAGAAAGAACAATATGCTGAAGATAATCCTTCTCTTTCTGGTACGCGTTGAATGATATTGGAGTATCGAGAAGCTCCTCTTTACTTAGCATAAGTTACCCTCCATCTTATATCTTTGAACTGACCTTTTCCCCCATAATTAACATATCTCTGAGATCTAAAAACCTTTAATTTTTCGCAATTATATCCAAATTTTTCAAGGAGGTGTCCAAGTCTGTTGATAATTGCACCTGATTGCATGCGCATGCCGTATTCCGTGAGCCTTTCAAAATTTACTCCATCTTTATTTTTCAGTACTTCCTCTACCTCACCTATGAATGTGTTAAGATAGAGTGAGTCTATGATAGCTTTTTCAATCGTAGCAATCATACCAAGATCGGACCGTTCAAACCCGAATATCCTATCTTTGCGAAATCTGATGAATACGATTCTGTTTTGTGCAATGGAAATTGCCCTATGTTGGACAGGGGAAACTACCTGAATTTCTGCGGGTATCTGAGTTGTTAAACCATGGAGATAAAAAGCTGAAATTAGACTAATATACGAAGGAGAAACAACATGGGAGGCAATTTCTGAAATTTCCACATCGTCCAGATAGTAAACTCCCTTCTTGATCCTCTTTATATGTTGCATTGTGGAAAGGCGGTTTGACACATACTTCTCGGATTTTCCAAAAATCCTTGCAGCATCATGAATACTAAAAATTTTTAAATTCTGATATTTAAGCTGATCAAAGAAATCCTCCTTTTTCACATGATAACTATACTTTCGTATGTATTAAGCCATTCTATTATAGGTGTAACTGTATATGATTATTAATTTGCCATTTCTTGTATGAGCAGTCACCATTATTATCATCTGGTATCTTTCAGTAAACTACCCAAAGCCCTCATAGGGGACTTGTTGCTGTAAGGGATTTGCGGATCAGGCCCAAATATTCACCGATTGACATTTCATTGTCAAGGCAGGGGAGTTTCTCTCACATCTGAAACATCGAATATTTCAGTTGATTTATATTCATCTCGTCTCAGTCAGCCTTCTGAGTGATCTATTTATCTTGCCCCTGAGAAGAAGTGAATTCATTACCACAGATGAGGAACTCATACCCATGGCAAGAGCGGAAAGTATTGGAAGGAAAGAGTATATCGAAAGGCCTGCAAATGGTACAAGAACACCTGCAGCAATGGGAATCAGTGCAGTGTTGTAACCAAAAGCCCAACCAATATTCTGTTTAACCTTTCCTATGGTTTTGTCGCCTATGATCTTTGCATAAACAACATGCATGAGATCGTTGTTCAGGAGAATTATGTCACCGCTCTCTCTGGCAATATCTGTACCCGAACCCATAGCAATGCCAACATCTGCAGTTTCCAGAGCAATGGAATCATTTATTCCGTCACCGGTAAATATGACATAATCACCATTCATCTGGTATTTCTTAATTATATCTGCCTTATCTGAAGGCATCACCTCAGCATGAATATCCTCTATACCTATCTCAGAGGCAACCCTTTCTGCCTCTTCATAGGAATCCCCGGTTATCATAGATATACCTATACCCATTGCCTTTAGCCGCCTCACAGCTTCAGCAGCATTTTCTCTTATCTTATATGAAAGCTTGAAAATTCCAGATTCAACGCCATTGATCATGACTGCAACGGTTGATCCACCTTCCATCTTCTTTCTAATTATCTCAATATTCCTGCCCTGTGCAATTCCCTTTATTCCCTTACCTGGCATTTCCTCAACATCTGATACTTCCACAATTTGTGCTCCTTTCTCACCTGCCATTTTAACAATTGCCTTTGCAACAGGATGATTTGAAGACATCTCCAGCGAAGCTGCCTGTGAGAGAACCTGATCAGGGGAATATCCCAATGAAGTTGAGAATTCCATAATTGTTGGTTCCGGCTCAGTCAGGGTTCCTGTCTTATCAAAAATTGCCCTGTTTGCCTTTGAGAGACGGTCAAGTGCGCTTGAATTCTTTATTATGATACCGTTCTCATACGATATATCCGATGAGAGAAGAAGTGTAATTGGTCCGGCCAGGCCTATTGCACATGGACATGCGATTACCACAACAGAAACAAATGCAAGAACTGCTATGACTAATGGGAAGGCATATCCAACCGATGAAAGATAAAAATACCAGAATAGGGAGGCTAATATGGCAGTCACAATCACAATAGGAACAAAAACAGATGAAAATACGTCTGCTATCCTCTGAACCTTGGCTCTTCCCGATGCAGCCCGCTGAATGAGTTCATATATCTGGTTTACCGTGCTGTCTCTGCCGGTCCTTGTAACCTTAATTCGAAGTATACCATTGAGATTTTTGGTTCCTGATGATACGCTATCGGGCGCTTCCCTTGTAACAGGTTCCTGTTCCCCTGTTAACATGGATTCGTCAATGTCACTTTTCCCCTGATATATTTCTCCATCCACGGGTATGACCTCACCCGGTTTCACGAGTATGAGATTTCCGGTTTTTACCTGTCCCGTGGGAATTGTTGAAATTTCTCCATTCTCCTTTATGATCGTTGTATTTCCGGGAATCATGCCAATAAGCTTTCCTGCAGCCTTATTGGCTCTTATTTTAGTACTATTCTCAATGAAATTTCCGGTGAGAATCAGGGTTATTATGAAAGCAGATGCATCAAAATACACATCTGATTGTGGAATTGTGCCGGGAAGCAATGTGATATATGCTGAGAAGAAGAATGCTGTTAGGGTACCCATGGAAACAAGCAGATCCATATTGGCAGTCTTTCCCCTTATTGAATGGTATGCACCGTCATAGAACCCATATCCGGAATAAAACTGTACCGGCAATGTCAAGAGAAGGAGAATATAATTTCTGTCTGTGAATGAAGAAGAAACGAGATAGGTAATAATAATAATTGAAACTGCAAGGGGCCAGCTTACAACGAGCCTTCTTTTCAGGGTGAGGGCTGCCTTTTCCGGCGATTCGTATTTATACTGGCACTCCTTAGAACAGAAGAGATACTTTTGGCTGTCCAGAACGGAATATATGGGAGAATCGTCTGGTACATACATACCGCAGACAGGATCTGTTGGCATTCATCCCACTTATCTGCTGTGCTTTAAAGGATTCTTGTCAAATTCTGCCTTGCATTGCGCACTGCAGAAGTAAAATTTCTTACCCTGGAATTCGCTCTGGAATTCAGTGGACTCTTTTACTTTCATCCCGCAAATTACATCTTTTGCCATGCTTATGCAATGCTAATTGCATTCTTAACAGTTGCGGAATATTCCTCAGTGACATCCTCCCCCGAACTAACGCATTAAGCTTTCCGATTCAGAGACTGGATTTTCCATACAGGTATTGATCCAATCTCCACAGGCTTTATCAGTCGAGTAGAGAGCAAGCGCGGTAATCTGAGTAGACCTAATTTTAATCCAGACATCCCGTCTGGATGGTTTCTTCAGTTTCCGTTTCCAGCTCCCCCTCTAAGATTCCGGACTGAGGCTTTTCGTCTATCCGGCTCCAAGTCTGGCCACGGTGGATTTCTCCACGACATAACATGCACCCTTCCCTTTCGGTTTGATGCGTGCTTAGCCTCCAATTGACGGTTCGAACATCTCTTCCATCCTCACTCAGGCGGGTGGAAGGCATAAGGTCTTGTAGCCCTTTCGGGCAATAACCTGTTCCTCCGTTTTCTCAAAGGCAGCCAGTACCCACAGACCCTTTCCTCTTCTCCGTTATTATCAGGAGTGTCATCGGTACTACGATCTGATCCGCCAGGCCTTGAACGACCAGTGAGGTTGGCTTTACGCATTCCCTACCGGCCATCTTTGCCCAAGGTCTTTCCCCACTTTGCACATTATGCCTTGTATCCATGCTATCGCCCTTACACCGGAGTGTTTCTCATGCACATATACCCGTTTCACATGAGAATTCTGCCTTCGTCCGAATCCGACAGACTCGACACACTCAATAACACGTAACCATCTTTGACTGTGCGTGCTGGATGTTACGATGCTGCAGCGTTCGCTTAATGCTATGGCCTGGATACTTGCTAACCCTTCTGGATGGTCTGGTCTTACGACTTCAAGGGTATTGTCACCGAAGCTTGCATGTGATATGTTACCATATTCACATGTTCGGTCAGCTACATTGATATCAGGTTCTTTCAATGGTCATTTCCTCCATGACTGGCTTAATGTGGTTATGGGCTGCACCGAATGCCCATCCTCATCTTTATTTGACCAATTTTTTATTTGCATGCGGATGCATTCATCTTTAAGCAGATCATGAAACCACAAACATTACATCATGCTTGAAATTCCCAATTCAAAACACATCATAATGTCATGGGGCTCGTGTAAATTTGCGGAAACACATGGAAATAAAATTAATTTGCATACATTCATCTAAATGCCAAAAAAAGAAAATTAATTCTTGTCAGATCCTGTTGGAAATTTGAAATTTAAATTCCGGACCCATTCAAGGTGTAATTTTTTTAAGTATTTGCCCAATGCTCAACATTAACGCCATTAAAACAGCGGTTGAAGCTTTATAATCCTCATCCATAATGAATTTTCTTATCTTAGGAGAATATTTTTTTGGGTTATGAACGGCTTCCTGAACGTTGTCTGTTATGGTTTCAAAATTGAACATGAACCCCTTAATAAGGTCAGAGTTCTTTTCTGATGCCATGGCGCCCATAATGGAAATAGATACATTCATTGTTTTCATTGAGGCTATTGTAAATTCTTTTGATGAAAAGAACTTTCCGAAGAAGTCCACATCTGTGGGTAAATAGTTATTGGAAACAGATTTCATCAGGTCAACTATGTCTGCGTCCTGCAGCTTCTCAAGAATTT
>JAKAYH010000058.1 GCA_021826835.1 Thermoplasmata archaeon
ACGATGTATATTGAATTAACTTCCAGAAGTTCATGTACCATCAAGGGAATCTGATGATCTGAGATCACTTGTAAGGTACAGGAGATCCATCGGCGAGGATATCACCAGGATAAAGAACAGGATACATGCACTCCTGTCATCACATGGAATTACATTGAGGCAGACAGACATATTTGGAAGATCAGGTCTTATGGAGATTGAAAGGCAATCCACAAAGTTAAGTGCATCAGAAAGAACAGTGCTGAATCGCATGCTGTCCTCTGTGATCCATCTCAGGAGAAATGCCATTGAAATAGAGGATCAGATGGCCAGGCATGGCAATGTTAGAGATGATGTAAGGTTGCTCATGACAGTTCCAGGAATAAATGTCTATTCTGCAGTTGCAATAGTATCTGAGATAGATGGCATAAGAAGATTCAAAAACAAGGAGAAGCTTGCATCATATTCAGGCTTAACACCAAGACAGGATCAATCAGGATCAAGAGACATAAGAGGGCACATATCAAAGCATGGTCCTTCTATGCTCAGATTCATACTTGTGACAGCTGCCCATTCTGTGATAAAATATTCAAGAAGAATGAGGCAGAAGTACATGCATATTGTAAGGAGGACAGGAATGAAGATGGCAATCATTGCAGTTGTACGCATACTTGCTGAAACAGTATACACCATGTTGTCAAGGAATGTTGAATTCATGGATTCCATAGATGAACTTACAGAGAGAAAGATCGCTTCCATGTCCAGCAGGGCAAAGAAGCAGAATCAACCAGAAGACATATCACAGACAATAAAGTTATTAAGATTGCAGAAGATCGAGAGGATGTCAGGAGAACTTTTTTCATAGAAGTCTTATAATCAAATAACCCCTATGAATAATCCGGATTCCGATCTTGAAAAAAGATTATGGGCAGCAGCTGACAAACTCCGTTCAAACATGGATGCAGCAGAATACAAGCATGTGGTTCTTGGCCTCATATTCTTGAAATATGCATCTGATTCTTTTGAGGAAATCCATAGAGAATTGGAGAATGACAGGGAACACCTCCCCGATCCAGAAGACAGGGACGAATACATTGCAAGGAACATTTTTTGGACCCCAATTTAGCAATGTGGAGACACCAGCTAAAAAATGCTATAGAATTCTAAGATTATTTCTTTAACCCAAAATACACCATAACAATGTTTATGCTTAATGTAAGATAACTTCTTGATATATGCAACCAGAGGAATTATCGAAAGGAGTTGTAATTAACGGACCAAAATGGCCAGAATCAATAGAAGTAAAGGCAGTTGAAAACCTCAGGGATTGCATACGCATTATTGGTGTTACTACATCTACAGGAAAACATGTAGATCAAGTAATACCGTTAAATGAGTTAAATTCGATCAGCATAAGAAAGATAGAAAACGATTTCAGGGCTGACCCATGGAAAGTATTCTTGTCCTTAGAAACCAAAAGGTACAGGTTTGCTGCAATGTACGATCCCTTGCTTGCAGTAAACGTTTCCAAGGTTGATCCGCTACCTCACCAAATAGAAGCCGTTTACGGATATGTACTAAAATTATCTAGAATCAGGTTTCTTATTGCAGATGATCCTGGCGCAGGTAAGACCATTATGGCCGGCCTTATAATTAAAGAACTTAAACTCAGAAATTTGGTTAAGAGAATTTTGATTGTGGTTCCAGGACATCTTATAGATCAATGGAGACGGGAACTTAAGGATAGGTTCGAAGAACCTTTTAAAGTTTTAAATAGGGGCATAATGAATGAGACCTATGGAGAGAATGTATGGGATGCCTACGACCAGATCATAACATCTATGGATTTTGCCAAAAAGGATGATATTTCTAGGTCACTAAGCTCCACCAAGTTCGATCTAATTGTTGTCGATGAGGCGCATAAGATGAGTGCGTATAAATATGGATCTAAAACTCAAAAGACTGCAAGGTACAGACTAGGTGAAACACTTTCAAAGATTGCGGAGCCTCACCTACTCTTTCTTACCGCTACACCGCATAGTGGCGATCCCGAAAACTTCAGGCTTTTCATTGATCTTTTAGAACCTGGATTCTTCTCAACCAGTGAAATGCTGGAAGAATCAATCAGAAACAAAGACAATCCCCTTTTCATTAGGAGAATCAAAGAGGATCTTACAGACTTTAACGGCAAGCCCTTATTTCTTCCGCGAAACGTTGCAACTGTTAACTTCAAACTCTCAGACGAAGAAAAGGATCTTTACAACGATGTTTCCAGATATGTTAAGGAAGAGTACAATAAAGCAACAAAGTATGAAAAGAACAGGAACGTGACATTTGCATTAATTATATTGCAGCGCCGCATGGCTTCAAGCATTTATGCATTAATGAAATCTTTAGAAAGGAGGAAACAGAGACTAGAAGATATGCTTAAAACGGTAAGAAATTCTAGGGAAGGTCAGATAGAGGATTTGACTGATCCAGATGAAATTGAAGAACTATCTGAAGAGGAACGCTGGAAGATTGAGGAGAAGTGGGAAACTCTAAGCTTAGCTTCTAACCCCACTGAAATGCAAGAAGAAATAAGGACTGTTGAGAAATTAATTGAAGATTCCAAAAGAATATTAAATGGTGCACAGGAGGTAAAAGTGAGCCGACTGAAGGATACCATATCGAAATTAAACGACGAGTACCCGGGAACAAAGATATTAATATTCACTGAATCAAAGGATACTCTCTTATATCTCGAGGATAAAATTAAGAACTGGGGGTATTCTGTCAATGTAATTCATGGTGGAATGAACTTAGAAGAGAAGATTCATGCCGAAAAGACATTCAAAAATGAAAGCCAAATAATGGTGGCTACAGAGGCAGCAGGTGAGGGCATAAACCTGCAATTCTGTAACTTTATGATCAATTTCGATCTGCCATGGAATCCCAATCGTTTGGAGCAGAGAATGGGCAGAATACACAGGTACGGACAGACTAAAGAGGTGTATGTATACAACCTGATAGCTTCTGATACAAGAGAGGGACAGGTGCTTCAGAGAGTTTTCGATAAATTAAATGAAATAAGAAAAGCAATGCAAAGCGACAAGGTATTTGATGTAATCGGCGATGTTTTTTATGGAAGGGACCTCACAGAACTGATGCTGGAGGCTGCTGCAAGCACCAGAAGTATGGATGAGATCCTTAAGGATGTCGACATAAACATAGATGCTGATTATATATCTGGCCTTAAGAAAAATTTAGGAGAGAGCCTTGCAACCAAGTACATAGATTATACAAGATTAAAGGACTTAAAGCAAAAGGCCATGGAAAATAAGCTCATACCGGAATACACTGAAGCATTCTTCAAAAGAGCTTTTGAAAATATAAATGGTAAGTTAAAGGATAGAAAAGATGGTTTCGTATCCATCGAGTCTATACCTTTTGATATTATATCTATCGCAGAATCTGAGAATTTTCGTAAAAAATATGGTAATATGCTTCGAAATTATCCAAAAGTGACTTTTGATAAGGATCAGGCCGCAAAGGTAAGTGATGCTGAATTTGTCTCTTTTGGTCACCCACTTTTCGAGGCAGTTATGCAATGGGTCGAGACAAAATTCGTAAGCGAACCAATAAGGGGCTCTGTTTTTATAGACCCTGAAGGAACTCTTGATGGATACATTCTATTTTATGAGGGCGAAATTAAAGATGGCACTATGGATACAGCCGGAAAGACTTTGCTTTCATATTATATCGAGAAGACATCGTTAAATCTCAGAAAGATTTTACCCACGATAATTTGGGATCTTGCGGAAGGTCCGGTTGAAAGTGGAATAATCGTTGATGTGGACAAATTAAAAGAAATCGCATTCAATGAAGCAATTGCCGATCTAAATAACTACAAGATTGAAGTTCTAGGGGAAAGGAAGAGACAGGCAGGGATCAAGGAAAAGTATGGTTTAAAATCCCTCGACGATCTAAGAGTTAAACTGGATGGTGAAATTATAAGCCTGCAACAAAGGAAGGAGAAAGGCGAAAATACAGACCTCCCCATACGCAACAAGGAAGAACAAATGAAAAGATATGATCTCAGGTACAACGAACTTAAGACCTTGATAAGCAAAGAAAGTGACCTGACAATGGACACTCCTGTATTTTTGGGGATAATCAGAGTAATGCCACCTGAAAAATACGGTGAAGGAATGAAAAGGGACGATAACATAGAGAGAATTGGGATGGAATACGTAATGGACTATGAAAGCCGCAATGGATGGAACCCGGAAGATGTATCCCAGAAAAATCTCGGGTTCGACATCCGTTCATCAATAGAAGATGGAAAAGTAAAATATATCGAGGTTAAAGCAAGAGCAGGTAAAGGCGACATTGCCATCTCTCCGAATGAATGGCTCAATGCCAATAAATTTAGCGATGATTATTATCTTTATGTGGTCTGGAATGCAGCAGATAGAGAAAAAACGGCATTGACAATAATTAAGAATCCTGCACAAAATTTAAAAGTAATCGAAAGATTAGAGAGTGTTAGATATATTGCTACTGCCGATGAAATAGAAAAGAAAGGTGAGTAAATGCAAAAAAAGAGTTTTATTGAGGAAACTTTTCCCATTAGAGAAGTAAGCAAGGAATCGGTCAGGGAAAAGAGCGTCAGGCATGGTCATATTTCAACGATGCATATCTGGTGGGCAAGGCGTCCTCTGGCATCGTCCAGAGCTACCATATATTCTGCCCTAACTGGAATGCCTGAAAATGAAGCAGATATCTTGAAGAAAACAGAGTTTGTAGTCAACTTATCAAAATGGGAGAATTCGCTTAATAAAAATATATTAGAAATTGCTAGAAATAATATCTTAGACTCCAATGGAGGGATACCACCTAAGATACTTGATCCCTTTTCAGGAGGAGGGTCAATCCCACTGGAAGCAATGAGATTGGGATGCGAAACATATGCGAGTGATTATAACCCTGTGGCAACTTTGATCCTCAAATGTACTCTTGAATATCCCCAGAAATACAAGGAAAAAAGAGAAGAAACTGACGACTCTTTGTCTCCACAAAGTAATCCAAATAAACTGTTAACAGACCTGAATAAGTGGAGTGAATTTGTATTAGAGGAATCCAGAAGAGAAATCGGTAAATTTTATAGAAATTCCATGGGTGATAGCACCCCAATAGCCTATATATGGGCAAGAACAGTTCCATGCCAGAACGTCTCATGCGATGCTGAAATACCTCTAATGAGACAGTTCTGGTTAGCAAGAAAAGATAATAAAAAAATAGCATTAAAACCATATGTTGAGAATGGTAAGGTTGAATTCAAAATCATTGGAATCGAGTCTGATAAATTTCCAGAAGGTTTTGATCCAGAAAAAGGTACAGTATCAAGAGCAATCTCTACTTGTCCCGTATGTGGCTCAGTCATTGATGCTGAAACTATGCATAACCTTTTTCAAAAGGGTAATGCAGGAGAAAGATTAATCGTAGTAATAGAAAAAGGAACGAACGGTAAGAGGTATAGACTAGCTAGTAAAGAAGATTTAGAAATCTACCAAAAGTCTCATGACTTTATGATCGAGAAGGCAAAAAAACTTTCCTATATTTGGGGAATGAACGCTGTTCCTGATGAACCAAGTCCGGAAGGAAAGGGAAGAGGTGCAGAACGTGCTTTCTCAGTTCGGGGTTATAATATGAATTCGTGGGGCGATCTTTTTAATTCAAGACAAAAGCTAGCTCTTGTAACATTTTCCGAGAAAGTAAGGCTTGCCTATGATGGGATGATAAAGGAAGGATATGAAGAGGAATACGCAAAGGCAGTCTGCACTTATCTATCATTTGTTGTAAGTAGATTAAGTGATGTGAACTCAAGTTTGTGTCATTGGAACAACAGTTGGGAAGTAATTGCTAATACGTTTGCAAGGCAAGCTATGCCAATGACTTGGGACTACGTTGAAGGAAACCCGTTTGCGACTGGTGGATACACATTCCAGAGTATAATGGAACAAATTAAGCTAGTGATAAATAATATTATGAGTACTAAGTTACAAAGAGTTAATGTTAAACAAAACACAGCCACAGCTTTGAAATTTGAAGACGGATTCTTCGATGCGATATTCACAGACCCTCCCTATTATGACAATGTTCCATATTCCTATCTCTCCGATTTCTTCTATGTTTGGCTTAAGAGAATGGTCGGTCATCTCTATCCTGATCTTTTTGCCACACCATTGACGCCGAAGAGCCAGGAAATAGTGGCCTATTCGAATATGGAAGGGGGATTTGAAACTGGGAAAAAATATTTTGAGGATATGCTTGGGAAGTCATTTAAGGAAGTTAACAGAGTTTTAAAGATCAATGGCATAGCCATAATAGTTTATGCGCATAAATCAACTTCAGCTTGGGAAACATTAATCAATTCTCTTCTTAATTCCGGATTGGTTGTTACTGCTGCTTGGCCCATCAAAACTGAAATGAAATCTAGGTTGAGAGCTAACGATTCTGCTGCTTTAGCTTCATCAATATACATCGTAACCAGAAAAATTGAAAAGGAAAAAACAGGATTTTACAACGAGATAAGGCTGCAAATGAAAGTGCATTTACAGAAAAAACTTGATACTTTGTGGAAAGAGGGGATATCTGGCGCTGACTTTCTCATCTCCGGCATAGCTTCTTCAATAGAGGTGTTCGGCCGGTTTGAAAAAGTAATAAACGATTCAGGTGAAACAATCACAACAGAAAGATTGATGGAGGATGTCAGAAGGATAGTAATTGATTACGCGGTAAAACAGGTTTTGCATAATGGTTTTTCAGCAGAGATTGACCCTCTCACGAGATTCTACGTCCTTTGGAGGTGGGCATATGGTATCGCAAAGGTTCCTTTTGATGAGGCCAGAAAGTTATCTCAAAGCGTTGGAATTGACCTTTCATCACAATGGAATGGAGGCTTAATAAAGAAGGATAAATCATTTGTGCAGGTCTTAGGGCCCGAGGAACGTCAGGATCTTGCCATTTCTGATATTAAATCTGTCATAGATCTTCTTCACAAAGTTTTGATACTTTGGAAAAAGGGCATGAACGATAAGATAATTGAAACAATAAAAGGGTCAGGTTCAATTTACAATGAGGCATTTTTTAGGGTAGCTCAAGCGATATCAGAATCGCTTCCAAATGAAAGCAGTGAGAAAAAACTATTAGAAGGATTCCTAATAAGTAGAGAAAGGATAAATTCAGAAATGAAAACTAACAATCAAGCGAGGTTATTCTGATGAAGCCGTTTCATATCGTAGCAATACCACATAAGGACATACTCGAGGGACGTCTCACTATGGATATTTTTGCAGCCGATCTTTGGGAAACGTTTAAATCGACAGCTCCAGAGGATTACAGAGACCCAGAGATATTCTTCGAGAAAACTTATCTAACGGAGGGACTAAAAAACATAATGGATATTGTTGAGAGAAGACTAAAAGGCTTAGGTGGTGATCCAGTTATACAGCTTCAAACACCATTTGGAGGTGGGAAAACCCACTCTCTTATCGCAATGTATCATAAAGCAAAAATCTGGCATGCTAAGACTGTTGTTATAGTTGGCACCATACTTAATCCCAATACCAGCACAATTTGGGGTGAGATTGCAAAACAGTTGGGTGGCGATGAGTCTCTAATTAATAGCAAAGTATCTCCAGGTAGAGACAATCTGCAACTCCTACTCCAGAAAAACCAACCTGTTCTAATACTAATGGATGAATTGATGGAATTTATGACAAAAGCTGCAGGTGTTGAAGTCGGTGATTCTAATCTAGCTGCGCAAACGCTGGCATTCATGCAGGAAATTTCTGAGGCAGCAGCGATAACTGAGAAGGTATGCTTGGTTGTTACTTTGCCAGCAAGTACGGATCCCCATGATCTTCAATATGAAAGATATTTTCAACAACTACAGAAGATATATGGTCGCTTAGAAAAGATATACACACCTGTTCAAGATAATGAGATAACAAAAGTGATTAGAAAAAGACTTTTTTCATCTGTAGACGAGGATGCTGCAAAAAAAATAATATCTGAGTTCATAAAATACAGCCAAAAAGAAGATATTCTACCTGCTGGGAAAGAAGTCTCTGAATACCGTAACGAATTTCTCGCTTCATATCCATTCATTCCTGAGGTGATAAACGTACTCTATGAAAGATGGGGTACGTTCCCAAATTTTCAAAGAACGAGAGGCGTATTGAGATTGCTTGCGCTCGTAATCCATGATCTAAAGGAATTGAATCGACCTTACATTTCTTTGGCTGACTTTAATTTAAGCAATGAAGAGATAAAACGGGAACTGATTAAAAATATAGGTCCAGAATTCAGCGGGGTGATAGCTGCAGACATAACATCCCCTGATTCAGGTGCCAAGAAAGTTGATAATATGCTTGGGCGTTCAAATGCCGGGTTAAGGCTGGGCACCAGGACTGCGACAACTATTTTTCTGTATTCGTTCTCCGGAGGCCATGAGAAGGGGGTGTATGTCAGCGACCTAAAGAGATCAGCTACAACCTTAGATAACCCAGCCAGCACAGTCGCGGAATCTGCTGAAAAACTTAAAGGTAAACTTTTCTTTCTTCAAGTTTACCAGGACAAGTACTTCTTTTCAAACGAACCAAATCTCAACAGGATATTGCTAACTAAAATGGATAATGTTACTCTGGAAGAAGTGTCCGAAAAGGAAATCCAATTATTAAAGAAGAATATTTCTGGCAACAGAATGAAAATCTCCATCTGGCCTGATCAACCAAGCGATGTTCAGGACAGTAAGGAACTTAAACTTGTCATCTTGAAGGATAATAATTTGGAAACTGCAAAGAAATTTATAAACTTAAAAGGTGAATCACCACGCGTTTATAGAAATACCCTATTATTTTTATGTCCTTTTGAATCGGAAAAGAGCAAATTCATCGATATAATCAAACAAGCAATAGCTTACGAGCAAATTAAATCTGACAAAACGCTAAACTTAAATGAGGAACAGCGCGAAGAGATATTCAAAAATGCCAGGCATAGAGATGAAAACTCACTTGAAGCTCTATTCAGATATTATAGAATAATTTTAGTCCCATCGAAGGACTCGCCTAGGGAAATTAATCTGGGCGTTCCTACATTTGGAGAGAAGTTGAAAATAGACGAACGTGTTTACTCAGACCTTAGGCACGAAGATGAAATTCTGGAGAAGATATCTAGTATACGTATCAGGGACAAGTTTATACAAAATAAAGATTTCATAAGGATTGATCAAATTTTTGACTCTGTTCTTAAGACTCCCGGAGAGATCCGGATTACCTCTTTTGGGGCACTAGAATACGGAGTAAGGGAGGGCGTTAAAAATGGTGATTTTCGAATCGGATATCTTAATGAGAACGGAGAACCAATTTGCATAGATTATAATGAAGAAATGGAAATAGATTTAAGCAGCGTATTAGTGAATGCAAAAATCTGCGTTGAACAGACCAAGCCTAAAGAATCGAAGGTATTAATACCTCCCATTGCTGAGCCAGTAGTTAGACCTAGTAAAACGCTAGACCACTAAATTTATCAG
>JAKAYH010000059.1 GCA_021826835.1 Thermoplasmata archaeon
TAAATTAAATGGATGGAAATAGACATGATAGGAAATAACACATGTGAATCTCTCTGGTTCATTAGAGAGGGTAATAAGTGGCTCTTTTTATAGACAGCTACCCATACCATGATGTTTTTTCCAAATAATCTTTTATATATGTTTTTGAGTGGTCAGCCCTCATTATAGCCCGAGAAACTCACTTTAATTTAACTTTTTGTTTCTCTTCGGAATTTAATTATGTGATCAGTATTGCTCTCTTTTCGTTCTTTTTTATTGATTCCATGGGATTCTGATAGGATAACTTTTGGCAGAAATGTAAATTTGAAATTTTGAAACTCAATAGTTTTGAAATAAACATTGAATCTGATCTGAATGTACCGGGTTATGGCACTACGTTTTTATGAGTTGTATTTTTACAGAAATAATGAAGAGAGTGACGTTTTCAATTCTCTGACTATGTCGAAAATTTCCAGCAAAGTTACAGGTTATTGCTTAGAAATAGAAAGTGTTTACTAAGGGTCTTTAGAAACTCTCGATCTGCGATTTTTGTGAGAATATAGTTCCGACACATTTGTTTGTTTTTTGTGGCGCAGAATCATAGAATAGGACGATTGTGGTTCCTTTATCAACGCTTTGCTTAAGTTTTTTAGAATACTTTTTTTCATTTCCATTTCTATTCTTATTTTAAGGATGTGGCTTTCCATTTTCCAATCTCATCATCTTAATTGTAGCAAACATCGTCTTCATCTCATTTTCTATTCCCTGTTCAATTCTTATAATATCTATTAATTGTGCCCTTTAGTATTGAACATGCTTGAGTTTAACTCAATGCAACCATCTGCGCAAAAGGCGTCTCTGATGAAGCTTTTTGGCATATCTCAGTTTAAGACTCCGCCATCCTTCCTCACTCCATTTCTTATACCGTGGGTTGTTCTTTTTCTTTTTTCTTCAAAATCATTTTGCTTCTTTCGACGATTTTTATAAGTTGGTTAAGGTCTTCTTTTATTATCCTCCTCTAGAATGTCCACATGCCGCCTTTTGACAACAAAGATATAACGTTTACCGTTAGAACAATGTCAGTGATTAACTATAATTTTCGACCATATCTAATTCAGTTTAGATTCTTTTATAATGTGGCATTAATACCCACATGAAAGTGCATTTCTATAAATATAATTTATATATTATAAAATTCCTGGTTAATTGGTAAAACAAAAGTAGATATAATGATACCTCATGAACATATTTATGGACGATTTAATATCCAAATTTGTTTATTCTTTGAAAGAGAAGTCTATTGGTCCAGAAAAAGGTTCAACCGAGATCATTACTGAATGCCCGAATAAGAAGTATTATGTTGGAATGCTTTCCCCTCAAAATAAAGAAATCCAAAAGGGGGATGATGAGGATAATAGTGAACGGGATGAACAAAACAATCTGCATGATGATATTACCGAAGATGAAACTGTTAAGAAGCAGAGTCAAAACATTTCAAGTGCTGGTTTAACTTTTTCATCTAAGAGCGGTGTGTTAAAGGTGTTAGTTAGCTATGGAAGATATTCCAAACTGGAAGATGGAAAATATTTAAGATACCCATATAATAAAATGCTAAATATAAATTTAGAAAACGGAATCAATATCTTCCTTGTTGAGGATGATGATTTAATTAACGTTAATGTTAAAGTGATTAAGAAGCGGGAAAGTATAAAAATTATACTCATAAACGAACTCAAGGATAAAAGAACTAAAATTAAATATGAGGATATATGGAAATACACACTGTATCAGGTCTCACTACGAATTAACACCAATAATTCTCTAATTGGTATGGAACCAAAAAGGTTTACTGATGAGCGGTTAATTGCACTTTATTCAGAAAGGAAATCCTATGGAATTGGCCAAAACTGCACAGCTATATGGAATGAACTTGATATCGAGAATAAAAAAGATTCTAAGGAAGATAGGATTTTAAACTGGACAGATTATACGGATCAATTTGAGGAGTTTTATAACCCAGACATTAGGACAGAATTTATACCACTTTACCAAGCCATAACTCCAAAGTCTGTGGAATTAAATGTAGACCTTTCAGCGAAATGCCTAGTAAATGACGGTTATGCCGAAGTGCTTGAAGGGGTAGTAAATTCTTATGAAAAATGGATTGGTAATATCGAAAAAAGACTTGGTGAAAGTAAAAGTAACTATAACTCCGAATTATATTCAGAACTCCTAAAAAATATTGAGAACAATAAATATATCCTAAAGAGAATTAGAAATGGAATAGACATCTTAGCTAAAAATAAAATTGCAGATAAGAGTTTTAAATTCGTAAATGCCGTTATGGATAAAGTTGGAAATTGGCGAAATTACGAAAAAGATTTTGAATGGAGGCCATTTCAATTAGCGTTTTTATTAATGGAAATCTATGACATTGTGAATAAAAAGTCAAAGACCAGAGAAGTGGTTGATGTCCTTTGGGTTCATACTGGAGCTGGAAAAACTGAGGCCTATCTTTCAGTTGCTATGTTTGATATAATATATAGACGCTATGTCATGCAATCTCAAAATAAAAAAGATATAAACCCTGGAACATCTGTAATAAGCAGATATACACTAAGACTGTTAACTGTTCAGCAGTTTAAAAGAACAATGGAGGTAATCACTGCAGCCGAGCTTATAAGAAATGTGGGTTATGGCAAAAATGAATTTTTCGATGGATCTCATTTTCAAATTTCTGGAGGGCTATGGGTTGGGAATAACCTGACTCCAAATAATATGCCGAGTGCCAAGAAATACGTGAGTGAAATTGCACTATACTCCTCAGACTCACAGTACGACGAGGGGAATCCTGCCCAGATATTGAAATGCCCTTCTTGTAAGGCTTTTCTCGCTATTCCTAAGGATCAGGGCTTAAAAAAGGGTGATTCATATTATATAAAAGTGGCACAGGTAAATTTACATGAAGAAATTTCGGGCAGTGATTTTTATATCCAACCTTTAAAGAATGGGGTTTTTAAGTTAACTGCAAAAAGAGATCTATCATTCAATAAGATAAGAGAGTCAGCAGATATAATAAGCCTAAATATTAAAGATCTATCAAGGATTCTTTTACCAGGTTATGAAATTAACAAAGAACGACCAGCAAGGATAGAAATAAGTTGTAATAACCCAGAGTGCGAAATAAATATTACAGGCATTAAAATTCCAAGTTACACTGTAGATGATGAAATATATAGAATTCATCCTTCATTTATTATTAGTACTGTGGACAAGATCGCAAGATTATCATTTTCTAATAAGGCTTTTGAACTTTTAAGAAGTGAGGACTCAGAAGGCCCCGATCTAATTATACAGGACGAAATGCATTTACTTAATGGCCCACTTGGAAGTCTGTTTGGAATATATGAAAATGCGGTGTCTTTAATTTTAAAAGATAAGAATGTAAAATACATCGCTGCTAGTGCTACAATTAATAAATTTGAAAAACAGGTGGGAAGTCTTTTTTCGAGAGGGGCGGTTTTGTTTCCCCCAGGAGGAATATCATCATCGGACTCTTTTTACTTTAAAGAAGTTGAGGGGGGACTGCACAAAAATAAGATAAATCCATATTTTCCAGGTAGGTTATACCTTGGTTTAATGACAACGTCTACAAGTTTACAATCTGTTCTGGTCAGCGTAATTTCAGAAATACTAAATATTAAGTATGGTCACAAAGATCATGAAGACATAAAATATTACTGGACTCCAGTATTGTATTTTAATTCACTCAAAGAGCTTTCAGTTGCTGGATCTCTTTACAGGGAAGATGTTATGCAAAGGATAAAAACCTCCAGTTCTTTGGAACTTGACCCTGAAAATTTTCAGGAACTCTCTTCCCGGGCATCTTCAACGGAGATACCAGTAATACTGGATAGACTTGAAAGATGGGATGGTGAACCAGAGAAAAATCCTGATGCACTAATAACAACTTCAATGTTCGGAACAGGGGTCGATATATCAAGATTCTCTCTCATGGTAGTTAGTGGACAGCCGAAAATGACTGCTGAATATATTCAGGCTACCGGTAGAACAGGAAGAAACAGGAACTCTCTTGTTATTATACTTTACAATGCTTTTAAGCCAAGAGATAAAAGCCACTATGAGATGTTTTTGCAATACCATGATAAGATTCAGGCTAATGTGGAAAGCTCACCTGTTTCACCGTGGTCTAGTGGATCTATGAATTTAGCGGCCGGTCCGGCATTTGTTGCATATGCAAGAGCGATGTGTAAAAATGTAAGAGAGCAGAACGATGCATCCAAAATAAGTGAAAACTTAGAGGTTAAGGAGCAATTTTTAAAATTGACGGATGATAGAATTACAAAATTTAATAGAGATGTATCTAACATAATATACTCCTATGGAGAAATCATTCAAAAATGGTATGACACGGCCAAAGAGGTCCAGAACATGGCATACAAAAGCTCCGAGTTTGCCAAAAAAGGAGAAGTTACAGATGGAATTGTTCTTGGTAGTCCAAGTGATCGGTATCGTTCAAAAATGCCAAAAGTAGTATATGAAAATGCCCCTCAGTCTCTAAGAGAAATAGAAGAAACCGGAAGCTTTGATAATGTCGATATAAGAAGATCGCAATTTGTATTTGGATATGGCCCCGGTTCAATCGTTGAGGGAAAAAAAATGTCTTCCGCGATTCAAAAAGAGTCTATTTACAAGATTAACAGAACCGATAAAAATGCCATAATAAAAGCCTTTGATATAACCAGCCGAATTGCCCAATCAACCATTCAATCTGTATCAAACTTCGCAGGCAAATCGGATAGAAATCAAAATAACAACATTAGGATATTGGAACTTCCATCGGATCAGGCAATTGGCGGTTCAATGAAAGGTCACATTTCTTTAACAGGAAATTCTCTGTACAAAACTTCTTATTTTCCTGAGTGGAGAATTTGTCTTAATGAAAATAATCATGGAAAGATAGATGGAAAAAGTGTGTCGGTTCTCTATTTATCTGCGGAAAATAATCAACAATGCCCAATCTGTAAATCTATAAAGTTTAGTTCTCAAACAAGGTTTGTAATGGCATGCCCTAATGGACATCTAGACGACGTAAACTGGAACCTTGCCATTAACAAGAGTAATAAACTTATAAACTATTTTTATTTATATTCTGGAGGTAGTTCACTTGAGTCTATGAAGATAATTCATCCAGTTACAGGTGTTTCTAAAACTATGAGGGAAATCTACAGTACTAATTTTAAGTGTACAGGAAGGTCTGTTGAATACTCTAAGGGATCAACAGAGGGATCTAACTGTGAATGCTTAATGAAAGTTATTCAGCGTCAATCATCCTCTATAAGATTCCCTGAATCATTTATGTATCTAAATATCCCTGAGAATGACGATTTTCATTTAAATTACGTCGACAGAGAAAACATCCTGACACTTTTAAAAGATATTGACACACCTGATGATCCGGATTATGCAAAGCATATTAATAGATTCATAGAATCTTTTATAGGGAAAGAAAAATATGATGAAATGTTTTCCCAGTTAGATATTTCTGAAATAGAAGGGTTGAGAGAACTAAGAAAATTACTCACCCTTTATAAAGATGAAAATTTTAATGTTGAAACTATAATGACGAGAGAATTTCAATATCTATATGATCTTATTGAAAACGGAAAAGAACAAGACAAAGAAAAGATGAACTTTAGTCCATCTAAGGGATATAATTTTGATTATATTAAAGAATTTAAATACGGTTCTATTGAAATGGTAGAAACCGTAATAATACAGACTGGCTACAGGAGAAATATACGAAATAATGTTTCCAAGAATAGCGAACCACAAATTGTTAGCTCTTCGTTTAAATTTATGGGTAATGAATACTTTCCGGGAATAATAAACAATGGTGATGCAATTTTTATTTACCTAAAAACCAAAGATATGGAAAAGATAATGCAAGATGATATAAACATAGAAGAAAGTTGGGATTCAAAAAAGGTTCAAAATAATACTAAATGGGGGGTTTATACTCATTCTGTTAAATTTGTGTTTTTACACACTCTTTCCCATGCATTAATTAAGGAGATTTCTGACAGTACTGGTTATTCCATTACGTCATTGAGAGAAAGAGTTTACAGTACTTCCGCTGGATATGGGATATTAATATATACTTCGGGACCTGGTTCTGATGGATCCATAGGGGGATTAAGTGATTTAGTCAAGGATGGGATGCTGAAAAACATTCTCAGAGAGGCAATGAATCATTATATAAGGAACTGTTCCAACGATCCATTCTGTTCATCAAAAAACATTGACATAGAAAGTTTGAATGGAGCTGCATGTTATAGCTGTATTCTTCTTCCAGAAACTTCATGTGAGTACGGTAACAAATTTTTAAGCAGAAATTCATGGAGAAATGATTAATTGTGTTGCACAATTATTATAGCACCATCCCTCAATGTCCAAGCTGTGGATCACCTTTTCAGAGCAATGCTGAAATTAGATTCAAAAAAGGTGATGAACTGTATGAATGTACTGACGACAATAAAAATTCCAAGCATATATTTTCTAATATTACACTTCCATGGAAAATAAGATTCAACAGAGTGGAGACAGCATATATGGACTGGATCGTTAGAAATAACCCTGATTTAACATTAGCAGTTACTTGGCCATTCAACATGCCAGAAATTTTTGGTTTGGTTTTATCCAATGAATATTTTCAATCTACCGGTAAAAGTGCAATGTTAGTGACACCGGGTGGTTATTGTTCGGATGAGGTATCCTTAAAAATTGAGGATATAATAAATCGCATATATATGGAGGGAGAGGTTAAAGACGATGAAAATGATCATTTAGAAGGGGAGGGGTTAATTTTGAATGCCATAACAGATGAAATAATAGGTAGAATTCCACCTGATAAGAAATATGCTAATCTTTTTAAAAAGGTAAAGTCACCCCAATCGATCTATTATGAAACAAATAATTTAAGCAGAGGCAAAATTCAAAAAAAGTTAAACAATGATTTGTTTCCCTTGGTTCCGAGCTATAATTATTCAATAAAAAGTTTATCAATACATGGAATCGTTCATGCAAAAACTATCAAGGGAGCTAGAAAAATTATTCAAAGCATGTACGGGAATGAATGTGCAGAAGAAGCAAAGATTTCAGATAAAATGCGTTCGAGATTTGGAAAAATTTCAGTTTATGATATAAATGATCATGAATCTTTTTATACACATAGGAGAGAGCCACTGAACTACCTAATTGAATCGAATAAAATTATATTACATGAGTACATTAATGTAAGGTTACTTTCAAATTATATTTCGACGTTTGATCCACATTTAATAATATTTAATGAAGAAATTACACCCTTTATTCAGGAAGAAGAATTCGAGTTGCTCAGGAGTCTCCTTAAAGGAAGGACGGTTCTATTAATAGGATCATTTAATTTGAATGATATAAAAAAGTTACAAAACATGTTAGGTGATCAAAATATTTCAACGCTAAATTCATATGAATTTGCTGACAAACTTCAGGACTTGACAAACTTAAGAATAATAAAAGCCTCAAATTTTGATTTTAAAGTGATTAATTATACAACAAATCCAAAGTTTGAGTTTCAGAACAGTGATTTACAGAGTAAATTAAACGAAATATTAATAGGTGCCAGGACTACGCTAAAACCTTTAAACATGCTGGGTAAAAATAATTTTGGGGTAGATGATATATTAAATAGCCTTTATGAAGAGAGTCCCGAAACCCACGATTCCTTTTCTAAATTCGTAAGAAAAGAATTTAAAGACACAACCTCAAACCCCTGGGCACTTGAAATTGCAGAGTTTATAAAAAATGACAATTTAGACAAACCAGAAAATTTCATTCTTGTATATTCTGATTCTGTACTTCCATCGATTCTGAGTCAAATGAAACTTAAAAATATTAAAACAGGCAGTTTTACAACGTTAATGAGATGCAATTGTGATACAGTAATATTAACAAAACTTACAAAGTTTTTTAACCCTGAGACAGTGAATGCAAAGCATTTTGTATTTTTTTCTGATGCATCCTTCAGTGAAATCATTAACGAATTTTTTATGTATAAAAAGTATTTAGAGTTCAGTGTTCCATTCTTTTATAACGATAAAAATATGCCAGAAGAAGCCTCAACTTTAATGAAAGAAATAAAAAATATAAAAATGGAGGGAACGGAAGAAATAACGGAAGAAGTATTTGATTATAATTCAGAGATTAATTTCAGTGACAATGATAATGATAACAGTACCCATAGAAAAGGTTATCAGATAAAGGCAGGAGAAAGAGCAATTTTCCTGTATGATCTGAGTGGAAATTATATAGTAATTCCAGAAAATATGGACATTTTCATATTGAAATCTAACAAACTTATATTATATGACGCTAGTGAGGAGGATCCAACATCCTCACTGCGAGGAAGTTATATACCTCTTGATAAAAACGGGTTTTATGCTTCCATAAAAGCAAGACTAACCTACCTTCTTCTTGAGAATGCAGGAAAAAGAATAAAGATTGATGGAATGTTTTTTAATGATGCCTACAAAAAGTCAAGAATGTGGATAGATGAATTATACAACCTATCAAATTTAACAGGTAGTAATATAGCATTCGACCTATCGAATAACCTGGGTCTAACTGCAAAAAATGAGTATTATATATCCACATGGTGGAGAATAGTTGAAAACTATAAAGGTATAGATATATATAGAACTGATAGGCCAAAAACTGTGAACGACATGATAAAGATATTTCATTACATTGGAGTTAAAACCAATAAAAAAGGATTTGACACTGAGGAAGCAAGAAAATGCTATGGAGCTTGTCTAGGAGTTCAAAAAGTAAGAAAAAAACTATTGAAAAATGAGTATCCTTATTTAAGGAGAAATCTTGATGAACTCGTTAACTCCATAAAGACTGATGGAAAGGCTTTTCATGTTTCAGATGTCAAAGTAAATATTGCAGACAGAAATATGTATGCACTAAGCATTCAAAATGGTGCCTGAAGAGGAATTTTAATGCATACAAGTTTAAAAGTTCTTGATCTATTTTCTGGGATGGGAGGATTTTCTTATGGTTTTAAGAAAGCAGGGTTTGAAGTCACAGGATTAGATTCAAATGTTACTGCAACTGAAACATATAGAAAATTAACCAATGGAAATGGTAGTACGGTTGATCTATACAGGGAGAGCGTTGGAGGTAATTACGCAGGTATAATTGGTGGTCCTCCATGCAAGCCCTGGTCAACTGTTAATCTCCATCGCAGGAAATCACAACATAAAGATTATGAACTGGTGAATGTTTTTTTTCAGACAGTAAAAACGATACAACCTGAATTTTTCATCATGGAAAATGTTCCCGCTATAAAAAACGATCCAGTCATCCATGATGCTATAGCAAAAATGGAACATACCGGATATAGGGTGGTAACTGGTCTATATAAATATTCTGACTTTGGAGCTGCAGTTGCAAGAAAAAGATTCTTTATTGTGGGAATCATGGGCAGAGAAAA
>JAKAYH010000060.1 GCA_021826835.1 Thermoplasmata archaeon
TGCTGCGAGTTCACCTATCTCTTCCTTCTTTCCAAGCCTTCTCATGGGATTCCTGTTTACCATTAAATTTTCAGCTTCATCTCCAGGAATAAGATTCTTCCATGCACCGTCAGTCTTGAAGGGGCCAGGAGCTATTCCATTTGCCCTGATTCCCTTGGGGCCCCATTCTGCTGCGATGCTTCTTGTGAATGCCTGGAGACCGGATTTTGCAGTTGCGGAAGGAACAACATAGGGTGACCCTGTGTCAACATAGGTTGCGAGAATGCTCAGTATATTTCCCCTTTTACCATCCTTTATCCATCTCTTTCCAACTTCAAGAGTGATGTTAATGGATCCTGTTAAAACGATGTTTAAAACTGCTAAAAACCCGTTCATAGAGAGATCTTCAGTTCTTGAGATAAAATTGCCTGCGGCATTGTTTATGAGGCCTGAAATTTCATGCTCATTCATCATTTTGTTTACAATCTCTTTAATCTTATCAAAATCTCTTATGTCTGATGAATAAGTGAAGCAGTCAATCCCCTTTTCTTTAAGTGAGTTTCTTGCTTTATTCAGTTTTTCCTGATCCCTGCTAATTATATGAATGACTGCTCCATATGAACCCAGAGTGTTGGCCATCTGAAGGCCCAGTCCTGATCCGCCGCCTGTGATAATAATGCCTTTACCGGAAAACGATTTCCCATTAAGCATAGGAGTTCATCCCCACATATATCATTAATTTTAAGGTATAAAAATGTGCTAAATTTATAATTTTATTTACTATTTTCTATTGTAAAGTAACAATTATAATGGGCATTTAAATCAAATCATAAACATAAGATTTAATACATGATTTAACCTGACACTATAAAAGGTTCAGTGATCTCAGTTGTCGATTAGCCCTGAAATGATACAGATGGATGCATCATACTCTCAAGTGAGTCCATTGATTCAGCAGGAAAACAGGGAAGCGCAAAGACAGTCATACTTGTGTTCATTGATTATACCCGCATATAATGAAGAGAAAAGAATAAAACCTTTTCTTGAAGATTTGAAAACAAAGATTCCCTCGAATTGGGAAGTTATCATCGTTTGTGATGGTACAGATAAAACTGCTGAAATAGCAAAAAAAGTAGATGACAGGTTTAGGGTTCTTTCCTTTAGCAAGAGGCTTGGAAAAGGAGGAGGGATTATAAAGGGATTCAAGGCTGCTACTGGAGAAATTTTAGGCTATGTAGATGCAGATGGGGCAATTCCGTGGGAAAGTATACAGAAAGTTTTTGAAACGGTAATAAATGGAGAAAAAGTTGCAGTGGGCTCAAGATGGATGAGGGATTCTAAAGTTTTAATTAGACAGCCTATATCAAGAGTGATTCTCGGAAGACTATATCATTATTTCACAATACTGTTTCTAAGGGTTAATATAAAAGATACACAATGCGGACTTAAAGTATACAAAAGAGAAGTAGTAAACAAGGTTCTTAAGAGCATCACAATTAGTAACCTATCCATTGATACTGCTTTTCTATATCATGCCCAAAAAGCAGGTTACAATGTAACAGAAATTCCAATCGTTTGGAGAGATATAGATGGAAGTAAATTTTCCCCTGTTAAAACCTCAATTGCTATGCTCATAATATTAATTGGAATAAGACTTGCACATTCAAGATATTCAAGTAAAATCTTGAACTTCATAGAAATACGCGACTTATGGTTATATAAGATTTTTGAATATTTGTGAGCGTTTGATTTTGAGACAAAATTGTTTTGCCTCATCTCACAGTAATCCACGATGAGTTCGGGATTAGTATGCCGCAATGTCCCTCACCATGACAAAGGAAATGATATATTCCCACATAGTTGGATAGATCTCCCTGAGAACAAGAATTGTTGTCTTCTCTACTTATGCCAGACAACAGTGGAATATTGCCATATTCATTATAGGATCTCTCATAACCCAAAAACCGGGGTTTAACAATCCCATCATATGTTAAAACGCCCAGACATTCCTTCATCACATTGTCCGCCCTCTTCTTCTCCCTGTTCCATCTGCTTGTCATCTCATATGCATAATATCTGTCACCGTATCTCGACAACTTTTATTTTGTATTTCCTGAACCAGTCAGACAGTTCAAGCATTTTACAGAGTGTGTGCAATATGTATAAAGATCTTTTGTAATATAATAGAGATGTAGTAAAATAGCCATTCAATAGATGTTGTGCGTTTACCTTTTTAATATTTTATACTCTATTCCCAAGGATCGTCCCATCTCCCCTTCTATGTCGTCCCTGTCACCTATGATTACAGATTTCTTGATATTTATCTTAAGTTCCCTTGCTGCCTGGAAGATCAGTTCCAACCCAGGTTTCCTACAATTACATTTCTCTTCCGGCCTATGAGGACAAAAATAAGTTCCTGTCACATATATCTCCTTTTCTTCAAGCCTTCTCAGGAGCTCATTATGAAATTTTTGAAACTGAAAAAGCGTGAAATATCCCCTTCCTATTCCAGACTGATTTGTAATTATCACAATGATATATCCATTCTTTTGATATTCCTTCATGATATCTATGATATCTGGATATATCACCAATTGACTGATGTCATGGCAATAAGGGCAGTCTTTATTTATGGTTCCATCTCTGTCTATAAAAAGTGCTTTTCTCATTTTAACAGTGCCATGATGAACTAATCCTTCATAAATCAATACCCAACCAACCTCATATCCACCTTTTATATATAAGAAACCTATTGCAAAGGAAGAGTGTGTAAACATATGAATTTAGAAGATGTGAAAGCATATCTTGAAGAGGGTTCAAAGATCAGAATTTCCCTTGATGTGGACAAAATACTGAATCTAGGGGCTGAAATTCTAAAATGTTTCAAGATTGGGAGCAAGATCATACTTTTCGGCAACGGAGGAAGTGCCGCAGACGCACAGCATATTGCTGCTGAATTTGTTGGAAGATTTGAGAAAGAGAGAAGACCACTCCCTGCCATGGTTCTTCATGGAAATACTTCATCTTTAACTGCCATAGGAAATGATTATGGTTTTGATGATGTATATTCAAGGCAGATTATAGCCTTTGCAGAAAAAGGTGATGTTATTATCGCATTGAGTACCAGCGGAAATTCCAAAAATGTGTTGAGGGGAATTGAAGTAGCAGTCAATAAAGGATGTGAGGTTTTTGGAATTACCGGAAAGGAAGGTGGAAAGTTGAGGGAACTAATTCCTAAGAATAGGCTCATAATGATTCCAAGTAGTAGAACTTCCTACATACAGGAATCAACCATTGCAATTGGGCACATAATCTCAAAGATCGTAGAGGATTCTCTTTGATTATTAGGGATTATTCTTATTAACTAATCTCCCACAAATATGATGCTTGAACCCCGATTAACAATTCTGAACGGAGTCGGGGACAGGCCAAGGCTTTCCGAAATAGACTTGTGGTATTTTGGATCTGCAAAGAACAAGAGAAAACCCCCACCACCAGAACCTATCAACTTGCCACCCGTAGCACCTGTTTCCATTGCTTTCTCATATAATGCATCAATTCCACCTTGGGAGATCTTGCTAGAAAGTTTCCTTTTTTCAATCCAGTTTTCATTGAGCAATTTGCCCACATCATTGTAATTCCCTCTATTCATTTCTTCCTTGAGTTTGTAAGAGAGCTCTGACATTTTTGCATAACTTTCATGTAATGAGGAAATCCCAGTCTTTTGATCCATATGAATTTGATTTGATCTCCTTTCCAGATTCGTATATAGCAAAAGCAAATGTGTCTGCAGTTGATCCATGGTACCATCTGGCGTGATGATTGGCGTTACATTGACATCACCCCTCTTGCGAAACTCTATGAGGTTCATCCCTCCGAATGCAGCAGCATATTGATCCTGCATGCCTCCCTCTTCCTTGAGAATGTTACGTTCAATATCAATAGCTTCCTTTGCAAGTTGTGACGAGGAAGCGTGTTCACCTTTGTATGCATGAAGTGCATTAAGAAGTCCCACTGTGAAGGTACTGCTTGATCCCAGTCCAGTTCCGTTTGAAGGTATATCTGACATGGAGACTATCTCAATCTTTTCAATAATATCAAGATATTTCAGAGTTTCCCTGACAACTGGATGTTTTATTTTATTTACACTATCCACGATTTCTGTCCTTGAGTAGCTCACTCTGATCCTGTTATCAAATTTCTCGTTGATAGTTATGTAAATATATTTATTGATTGTTGCATTGACCACTGCACCGTTCCCGTAGTTCATGAAGTATTGTGGTATATCTGTACCACCCCCCGTGAATGTAATCCTTAGGGGAGTTCGGGACATAATCATTCTTTTAGTCATGAGTAAAACTCTGATATAATTCTGATTCCCTCTTCAAGAGTTGTCCTTGCCCTGAATCCAAGCACTTTTTCTGCTTTGGATGTGTCCGCAAGTGTTTCCATCACATAATTCTTCACTGGCATTTTTATATATTCAGGTTCCACATTGGTTCCAAGATGCATATTGAGCATGCTGAGCATTTCATTGAGGCTATAGTTCTTTCCGTAGCCTACGTTGAATACATCAAAACCCTTAACCTGCGATGCTAATAGGAGAGAGTCGATTAAATCCTCAACGTATACGAAATCTCTCCTCTGTTCCCCATTTCCGTAAATGATTGGTTTCTTTCCATCCCGGATATTCCAGAGGAATTGGGTTACTAAATTCGCATACTCTCCTTTTGCTTTCTCATATTTTCCATAAACTGAAAAGAATCGCATGGCTGAAACATTAATACCAAAGAGTCGGTTGTATAATTCTGCCATTCTTTCAGAATAAATTCTCGCCTCTGTGTAAAAGTCTGTAACTCCAGGTATAATATCTTCCCTGTGCGGCGGTTCTACTCCGTTGTAGATAGATGATGTAGAGGAAAAAACCATGTTTGTATTGTTATTCTTGCAATATTCAAGGAGGGCGGTCATCCCGGCAACAACTTCAGATACAAGCATTGGATCATTCTTGTACATAGGTGATGCTGAATAGAATCCCAGGTGAAATATCATGTCCACTTTCCTCCCCAATCCGTTGATATTTTTCACATCTTCTTGAAATAATTCTACTTTCCCTGAATCAACCAGATCGTTGATATTATTCTCCGTTCCTGTATGCATATTGTCAATTACAATTACTTCATTGTTCGTAGCAAGTCTCCTCACGAGATTCGTACCTATAAAACCGGCCCCACCAGTTACCAAAATTTTACGATTTTTTATATCAGGTTGCATCGTATCTTTACCTTATTTCCTTCCTCTTAATACATTTTATTTTGTTGCAAGGGGGTCAAAATTTCGTCAATAACCTTTGGTACCAGTACGTTGTTTTCAGAAGGCTCTCATCTGTCTTGAACCTGTTCTTCAGCACTTCTGATCTAATGGAAGAAATGATGCTTCGCAAAGTTACATGTTTTATGGATCATGGGATCATCCAGATACCTGAATATGGGTTTCCTGTTCCTTTCCAGTGTCTTGAGGAAACTTTCTGTCACACTGTTTCCGAAATATAGATCCCAGATCAGATGAAGGATGCGTAATGTTACATCCTTCTCCGATATTCCCTCTGTTATACTTAATACTTGTTCGGAATTATTCCCGAGTTTCTCCTGGTTTTCAACGGTCAAGAAGAATATGTGTGTGATCAGGCGTTTCGCATCCTCCATTTCTATGTTCATGGATGCGTCATGTATCTTCTTGGAAAGATCCTTGAGGATGTGGAAGAGGCACCTCTACCTCTTCATGCTGAATCTCATAGACTTGATACTTCAACGAATGCTTCCCTGTAATGGTATCCGTCTGTGATGATCCTTACCATATCCGGTATATGGAATCTTGTGAATGCAACCATGAAGAATGATAAAATTGATTCATCATCAAGATTACCAAGAACGGATTCGTAAAACGCACCATTATACTGATCCTTTAGGAGGAACCTGTACCTCCTTGAACCTATCAATGAGCATATACTGCTCTTCATAGGAGAAGTGTTCTGATGAAGGCATCTTCTGATCATGATGGATATCCAGAACTGCATTCCTTATTGTTTCATGTGAACTATGCATTACAAGGAAGATCATGCACATCTCTGAGGACTTCCTCACTGAGGATTTTACTCTTGCTTTCACGCTCTTCACCTTCACATCCTCAGGAATGTGTTTTCCGTACGTGTAATCGCCGGTTGATTTTTGTGCATTCGGGAGGCCGGGTTTCTAAGGAATATGAACATTCTTTTCACACATATTTCTGGATAATTATGTTGTTTCCTGCTATTTTCCTTATGTGTGTACCGTTCTTTGAAACTTTCCTTGAAGAACAGTTGGGGCATACGGAATACGAGTAATAGAGTATGATATGATCATCCTTAATGGACATGTCCACATCAAGGTTCGGAATCTTTACAGGTAAATGAGCAAAAATCACCTGTATACTCGTCAAGAGTGCTTGTGACAGCTTTCTTCTTTAATCCGCGGATGCTGTACAAGCACATAGAATTTTATACCATGGAAGTGATTCATGATTTCGGTTCCACTATAGGGAAAATAAAAAATTCAACGATTATTTGATACTTTTATGAAATACTGAAATATAACAAAGAGATTATCGATTTTTTATTTTGCAGTTCAGAATTCAATTATGTTTTTTCATTGTCGATATTTCATTTTCCTGTTTCCATTGACTGTTCCAGATCACTTTTCACCATTAATTTAATAAGTTCTTTGAAGGAAGTTGTTGATTTCCATTTTAATTTGTTTTTTGCTTTAGAAGCGTCTGCAAGATAGTTGTCTGATTCAAGTGGCCTGAAAAATGCTTTATTCACCTTTACAAGAATTTTTCCATCGTCTGATAAACCAATCTCATTTTCATTTTCTCCTTCCCAGTGAATTTTTATTCCCACCTCTTGAAATGCAATTTCCACGAATTCTCTTACTGTATGCAACTCTCCTGTTCCTAGAACGTAATCATCTCCAGTTCCATTGTTAAGCATCTGCCACATGCCATACACATAATCCTTGGCATATCCCCAATCCTTCCTTGCATTTAGATTTCCAAGTTCAAGCACCAGCTGCTTTCCATTCTTAATTCTTGAAACTGCCATACTAATTTTTCTTGTTACAAATTCTGGCCCCCTAACCTCACTTTCATGGTTAAAGAGTATTCCGTTTGAGATGAACATTCCATATGCCTCCCTGTATGTTTTCATGGTCCAAAATCCAGCCAATTTGGATACTGCATATGGGCTTCTTGGCTTAAACGAAGTCTCCTCATTTTGAGGTGTTGACTCAGGTTGACCAAACATTTCAGAAGTTGCAGCAAAGTAAAGTTTTGTATTTGGAGAATATTCTTTAACTGCATTTACCACATTCAGAGTGCCAGATATGTTAACGTCATAGGTTGATGCAGGATTTTGAAAACTATATCCAACAAAACTTTGAGCAGCAAGATGATATAACTCATCCGGTTTTTCCCTTTCCAGTAATCGTGCAAAGAAACCAGCATCTGTTAAATCGCCATATTCTATTCTGATTTTCTCCTTAATTTCGTGTGGAAGTTTTTCAATTGTGCCTGTAGTCATTGAGCTATTTCTTCTCACTATCCCAATAATCTCATAATTTTTTTCAAATAATAATTTAGAAAGAAAAAAACCATCTTGGCCAGAGATACCTGTGATAATAGATTTCATGCACTGAGATATTGAATTAGTAATATTAAACCTTAACTCCTTGATTTATACGTAATAGAGTGCACGCATACTCCAAATTCATTCTCTATTGAATGCCTATTTCATTGTGTCTCAGTCTTATTCCGAAAGATCTTTATACATATTACGCATCCTATGTAATATGACTACGCTCCCGGACTGGGTTAGAAAGTACAAGACCAAGGGCGTTGAGATTCGCGTTTCAGGAGATAATTACTATGCGTATGAAATGACAAGCAGATGGAACAGGGAGAAGAAGAGGGCCGACAAGATCACAGGGAAGTATCTTGGCGTTGTAACGCATGACGGGATTGTCAAATCCAGATCCATGGGCCTGGTGAGATCCGATTATGAATATGGAAACATTGCACTTCTCCATGGCATCGCAGAGAAGACAATTATTCCCGTTCTCAGGGAGATATATCCAACCATGTGGGAACGCATCATATCTTACGTTATTCTGAGGAACATACAGCCACTTCCCATGAAATCCGTGCATTACCTGTACGAGAAGACATACATGTCCAGAATCATGGACGAGAGCATGTCTCCCGATTCCATATCAAGGATGCTCTCATCCCTCCCGGAGGATCAGAGCATCCGTGTCATGAGGAAACTCACCGAAAAGGGTGAATATGTCCTCATGGATTCCACAGCCATATTCTCCAGATCAGAAAACATGTCATTCCTTGAGATGGGGCATAATTCGAAGGGAACGCACATGCCGCAGATCAATGTCATGATGCTGTTTTCATCCACAAGGCTGATGCCCACCTTCGTGAGGATACTCCCAGGATCCATCAGGGATGTTTCTGCCATGTCAAAGACCATGGACATGGCCGGGGTGGAAAAGTGCGTGATCATAGCTGACAAGGGATTCTTCTCCTCCGACAACATAAAGAATCTGAAGAGCAGGCATCTCAGCTATATCATACCACTCAGAAGAAATTCATCGCTCATACCTGATCCTGACCACTTCACCAGTGTTTTCAGGTATGACGGAAAACCCATCAAGTACTGGAAACGGGAGAATGATGTGTATATATTTGAAGATCCTGTCCTCAGATCAGAGGAGGAGAAGGATTACCTCATAAGGATTGAGGAGAATAAGAGGAGCAGGAAACAGTTCGATGAAAACGAGATCAATTTCGGGAAGCTGTATCTGTTGTCTGACCTGAATGAAGATCCGGAGAAAATATACAGGCTCTACAAGCAGCGTGAATACGTTGAATATGCATTCAATGTGTATAAGAACGATCTTGAGGTTGATAAATCATACATGAGGGATGACCACATGCTTTTCACGTACATGTTCCTGAACCTCCTGTCCCTGTATCTGCATTTCCAGATCCTGAACATGATCAACGGGAAATACAGTGTCAGGGATGTGTTGCTCATACTATCCAGGATAAAGATGTACAGGATGGAGAAAGGGGAGATTCTCAGTGAAATACCTAAAAAAACAAGGGATCTGGTATCTGACATGAATATTGACCTTGACCTATTACGTAAAAAAGGGTGAGTTAAGGATTAAATATATCTTTTGCCATATCATTGTTTACTTCGACTCCTCTGTCATTTTAAGAATAACGTTCTGCCATAATTTGGCCGTAATTTCCCATGAATACTTCCGTGCCACATCAATCGATTTCAGAGACCATGAATCATGGTCAGAGAGAATCGTAAGAGCAGCCTCCCTTAGCGCATTACGATCCCCATCTGGAACAGTTAATCCATTCTTACCCTTCTCTATGCTTTCCGAAACACCTGGAACGTTCTATGCAAATGTTGATGAT
>JAKAYH010000061.1 GCA_021826835.1 Thermoplasmata archaeon
CGATCTAAAGCAAAAGGATCAAAGGTCATAATAGCCATAGATGAGTTTCCACAACTCATAGAGGCGAACAGGGTAATTCCGTCGGTATTTCTGAAATTATACGACACTTTACCATCAAATATACGGAAGGTTGTGGAGATTTCATCTTCAATCTAAAATATAATAAATCTAGGAAACGATCCCATTTAGAGAGTATTCGTCACATCTCATTTTTTAAGCTATTCCTGCAAAATTCAAGAGATCTCTGAAGGGTTGCAGCATATTTCTCAGCAACTCCAACACTAATCCACTCATCTACTGGTATAAGGTGAAACCTGAATTCTTTATTTAGTGCAATGAGTTCATTTATTGCTGGTGTAAGCTCATTTGAAACAGACACCTTCTCGAAACACCTGAATATTTCATATTCCAATACATATGCTGCACATAATGCAACATCGCTCTTCGGACGCTCAGGTTTTTCAGTGACCGCAATTACCTTTCCATTACTTGAAAATTCAACATTACCGTACGCTTTAGGATTTCCTGTTTTGAATCCTGATAACACATTTACATTTCCGGAAGAGGCATCATCAATCATTTTGGAATATATTTCTCTGTTCAGGATTACACCATCACCTGCATTTAGTATAAAACTCTCACCACCTATGAAATCCCTTGCAAGGCTTACCGCATGGCCATAGCCCAGTGGCTCTTCCTGATACATCAGTTCTATCTGTGGAAATTCCCTTACAATATAGGTTTTTGTAATACTATCTTCCGGATTTAATACCACACCAATCTTTTCTATGTGGTTTTCAATCATTCTGTTTATTATAAGATCAATAATAGGTCTAAGAACTATCTTTCCTTCTCTTATGTCATACATTGGCAACATCTCCTTCCTGAATTTTCCATCCAGACCGGATCTTGTTCCCTTTCCAGCTGCCGTTATGAGACCTTTCATTTGACTATACCCTATGGTATTAATTATTTTATACTGTTCTTTATTCTCTGTAAAAAGGATATCTGAATGGTGAAATTGAATGACCAAACACATTATAAATATCTAATATATTTTGCAATTTGTTCCATAATTGCATTTATCATTGTACATATTTATGCAAACCGTTATAACATTGTAGATCGTTTAACGAACCCAGTTATTAATTTTGGTTTGAATATCACTCTTATTTTGGCGATTATGAGCCCAATATTTGCAATTAGTCAAACGTATATACAGTTAAAACAAAAAGAGGATGGTAAGATTCCCGTTAAAAATAGTGTGCATGTTCAATCTCCAATTATATACATCCTGATTTTCGCAATCATCAACCTCATCATCATAGGCATGGTAATATTTGTTAGTTTACCGCCCCTCACTGCCTTACTATTTTCTACGCTTTCATTAATGGCAATAGCCTTCTACTATATCCTCACAAGGAAAAACAATAGGGTTTAGAGAGCAGTTTTTCTTATTAACGGAGCAAAAGACGTTTAAATTTTATGGATATGTTTTTCAGTATTCAGGCAGATTTAACACATTCGACCGGGAATTCCCATTTTGCAATATAGGAAATGAAAGCGAATGAAACTTTCTAATTTCTCTCAATATATTATCTTGTCCGCTGTTGGACAGAAGTGAGAAAGGTTGGGAAGCACATTGGTTCATGTGATATGCTCCATGCAAAACATTGGAGAGGAGACCACTGCAACACACTAATAGCACTCTTAAATTTCTTGCAATTAGTCAAACTATCTCTTATGGATTAGACTGAAAAAGTAAAAACGCATTTGAATTCAAAGCCGTAAATTCTAAACGTTGATAAGTTTACATAATCGCAAAAAGCATATAAGTTGCAAAGCATACCCAAAAATATGGTTGAAGATTCGGGGAAGTTTTTTACGCTTGACAGTTTTGATTTGAAGGGTAAAACCGTACTACTAAGACTTGATCTGAATTCACCCATACATCCAATTACTGGGGAAATTCTAAGTGAATCCAGATTGAAATCACATATTAAAACAATCAACGATCTGAAGTTGTCCAAAGTGGTAATAATGGCTCATCAAAGCAGGCCAGGAAAGAGCGATTTTATACCATTAAAAGAGCATTCCAGAAGGCTTCAAAGGCTTGTAGGAAGGAAAATCACATTTGTGGATTCTCTTTTCAACAGCAATGCCATAAATGAAATCTCCAAAATGAAAGATGGCGATATATTAATGCTTGAAAACACAAGATTTTATTCTGAAGATGTTTCTCTTGATACAACTGACTATGATGTTCTTGAATCTACCAATTTCGTCAGGAATCTTTCCCAGATCATTGACTACTTTGTTAACGATGCCTTCCCCGCTATTCACAGACCCCAAACAAGTCTCATAGGGTTTACGAGATTAGTGCCAAATCTTGCCGGGAGGCTCATAGAGAATGAAATCACGGCACTTGACAGGTTTCTGAAAGGCAATGAAAAACCTAAAATCGCCATTCTAGGCGGGGCCAAGATCGATGATTCAATCGCGGTTTCAAAATCTTTCCTTGAAAAGAATATTGTGAAGACAATTATTGCAGGGGGGGTCGTAGGAAATGCATTTTTAATGGCCAAAGGAGTAAACATAGGCAAAAAGAACAAGGATTTCATAATCAAGAATAATAAGAATCATGACAAGCTCATATCTATCTGTAAGGAGCTCCTTGAAAAATTCACGGACAGGATCATAATCCCGGTGGATTCAATACTAAACCCGTCTGGAAAGGTTTTGAATACTAGGGAAAGTGTTCCTGACGATGAGATAATGGCAGATATAGGTCCAGAAACTGCCTCAATTTTTCGTGAAGCTATCGGTAAGGCCAAGGGAATTTTCATCAACGGACCTATGGGGATGTATGAAATTGCAGAATACGCAGGCGGAACACTGGATATATTCATGGCAGTGGCTGAAGCAAATGCTATCAAAATTGCAGGTGGAGGGCACACTATATCTGTCCTAGAATCACTGAAGGTAATGGATAAAGTTGATCATGTGTCAACGGGTGGCGGGGCACTCATAAGCTATTTATCCGGTGAGAAGATGCCAGTTCTTGAGGCTTTAAAACTAAGTTACAAGCAATTTTTTGAGGATGGTAAGATTGACAGAAAATGAACAGGAAATAACCCTTAGCCAGGAAATCCAATATTTGCAGAATGTTATAGAATCAACCGACAGACAGATATCTGTCCTTTCAAAGGGGGCGGAAGATTATTTAAGAGCTCTATCAGTTCTTGAAGAATCCGCCATTGAAAGCTCCGGAGATGTGAGAATATCCATAGGAGGAGGCGTATTCGTCAAGGCAAGAATAGAGAGCAGCAAGCCCCTTATTATACCAATTGGTTCAGGAATTTTCATAGAGGAAACTCCAGAACAAACAAAAGAGAGGCTGAAGAAACTCATAAGTGACATTAACGGCACACTGGAAAACATGAATGCACAGAGAAAGGTTGCCATGTCTCAATACGAGCAGTTAATTTCCATGATGAAAGAAAACAGCGGAAAGAAGGAATGATCTCGTGTTTAAGGGATTGAAGAATAAGTTTTCCAACATATTTGGCGGTGAAAGCGAAACCGAAATAAGGGGATCAACTTTTATTCAGAATGTGTATGAGGCACTTCTGGAATCAGATGTTTCTCTGGAAGCCACTGAAAAAATTTCTCAGGTTCTGGCAAAAAAAATTCAGGACCCGAAGAAAAAGTATTCAAGGGAGATGCTGAAAAAAAACCTGTATGATACAGTTTTTGAATTTCTACAGGGAGTAACTGCCGATACTTGGGGCATGCTTCAGGGAAACTCACCATTCAAGATATTATTTCTTGGAATCAATGGCACAGGCAAAACAACAACCATAGCAAAGATGGCAAGATTCCTTATTGAAAGAAACAGACGGGTTGTTCTGGCGGCTTCTGATACATTCAGAGCAGGGGCCATTGATCAACTCAGTTATCAGGGAGAAAGGGTTGGGGTAAAGGTTATAAAACACCAGCCGGGAAGTGATCCATCCGCAGTGGCATATGATGCAATTGAACACGCAAGATCAAGAGGAATAGATTATGTTCTCATAGACACGGCAGGACGTATGCAGAATAACATAAATCTCAGGGAAGAGATGAAAAAGATTAAGAGAGTTACACAACCTGATCTGACAATCCTAGTAATAGATTCAATGGCTGCAAACGATGTAATGGAACAGTCAAAGACATTTTCACGGGAAATTGGTTTCGACGGGCTTATTGTTACCAAACTCGATACTGATGCAAGGGGAGGATCCATACTCACAATATCTTCAGAATTAAAAAAGCCAATATTGTTCATAGGAACCGGCCAAAATCCCGAAGACCTAATGGAATTCTCTCCTCAATGGGTAATAAAAAAGATGCTCCCTGAAGAGCTTTTACCATCATCTCAGACCTGAGATCGCTCTACAAACTTCCTTAACCGGCATCTCTGTTGTAATAAGTGGAATATTTTCAATTTCGGCAAGTTTTACTGCAAGTTCATCGACGCGATCGGCCTGAATATATACTACTGCTGCAGGCTTTAGGGGATGAACCCTAATAGCAATCATTGGGCTTCTGCCCAGTTTAACGTCTGTGAAAAATATTGCCCTCTGGCTTGACCAGCCATAAAGAAGGCTATATTCAGAATATGAAAATGATAGTATGGCTTTTATGCCGTCAACAACAGTATATCCATGGACATACCTATCAATCCCTTTTTTTGAGTGCACCACACCATCAATGGCCTTCACCATTCTAGAAAGATGTACATCATGATCATAGTCGCTAATGTCTATGAGCGCTTCGTAAGGAACGCCGCTATTATACCTCCTGAGAATGATTCCTCCCCTATCTCTGTCTATCTCAATCAAGGCAAAAACAAATTTCTTAATTGTAGCTATTCCCGGAGACTTTCTTCTTCCTGATTCATAATCACTTATCATTGAAGGGGAAATGTCCATGGCTCTTGAGAGATCTACTTTTGCCACCTGGAATTCCTCTCTCCATTTTCTCATTGTTTCTCCAGGATTCTCAGATATGGCTATCTCTCCTGCAACCTTCTCCTCCAGATTCATAGAATGCCATGTAAAGCGCAGATAAGAATTTGACGATTTCAAGTTCATTTTTTAGTATAGTGTGCGAAGCAGATTGAAAAGTCATACATAGCATTAGTTGACATAGTCTTGAGTTATGGCCACTTATCACTCAATACATTTAATATACTGAGGCAATACCTGAATTATATCATGAATATTCCTATTCTATTGGCTGCAATGGGCATAACTCTTTTGGAAATGTCAGAAGCGTCAGCTGTTGGCATTGCACTCTATGCAGAGCAAAAAGAAATATCGATATTCCTTGCAATAGGGCTAAGCTCTGCAATAGTACTGAGTATTACTGCCATAGCAGGAGATCTTCTTTTATTTTTTCCAATATTTTATGTAAGGTTAATTTCAGCAACGCTACTTCTTTATTTTGGAATAAGACTCTTTTTCAGTGCAAGAAGGTCTGTCAAATTTCAAAAATATGGACCTCCTAAAAATTCTCATGAGGAGTCGGGAAAAAACAGCTTGTTGGTAACAGCTTTCTCTGTTGGTGCCGTTGAATCATTTGAAGCAGCAATAGTTCTGGTGGCTCTTTTCCCACAATCCTATAATTCGACTCTGGAAGGTTTATTTGCAGGTGTTGCAATAGTTGTAGTTGCAGCATATATATTGAGATCTCAGGTGAGAAAGGTTAAGCAGGCAATCATGAAGATTCTGGTTTCATCGCTTCTTCTGACATTCTCCATCTTCTGGTACCTTGAAAGTGTCACAACCACATTGGACATCTATCTAATACCTATCTTTGCAGTTGTATTTTTAACTGTTAATTATATGGCAAGAAGAGGCGTTTGAAAGGTTGATCACATCTCCTTTTCAAAATCCAAAACTGCGGCAAAAATGATTGCCTGTAACCCCATTTTTTTATCGTAAAGTTTTATGGGCCAGACATCCCTTACAGCAACTATTTTGTGTCTGATCTTTGCAATTTCTTTACCGTCAGAGCCAACTATGAGATATTTTCTTCGCATCACATTTCCCTTAACTGTCATGACAGGATCGTCACTATCGCTTTTAGTCCATCTTGCCTTTATTCCTCCTATGAGAAAACTTCTTTTAAGCAATATTTTTCCAATTATAGTTCCAGTTTCAGGTTCGACGACCTCAAAAGATGTCTTCCAAGAGCCAGCATATTTTTTAACCTCCAGAGCAAGTTCATCCTGATTATCCTTAATCTTGTACGTATATTTCATGGATCTTCCTATCCATTTTCCCCCATACTGGCTAATAGATTCGCCACCAAGATTTTGACCCCAACTGAGGTGCACGGAACAAATATTGTTTTTATCTTTATCCATAACATTATAATGCTTTCCTAGAGCCACTATTTTTTTCTTCATTAGAATTTCTTCTTTACCATTTAATTCTGCTGTAATTGAGTTAAGTGCATTTTGTGACATCAGACTGTAATGATTTGGTTTATATATAAATATATTTTAGACCGATATCACGATAAGAAATACTATCCTTATCAGAGCTTTGCCCTATAAACGGTTTTTCATTATAGTGATTCCCCTATATGCTCAAGTAACGGTCTTAAATCACTTCTTATAAGCTTCCCATTATCCGTTAGGGAATATGTTACCGTTTGATTCTCATCCCTTGAAATAAGACCAAGAGATATGAGCTCTTTAAGTCTGGAAGATATTGCTGTTGCGCTTGAAAACGGTATATCTTTCAAAATTTCATTGAAGTTCTTTTTTCGAATATTATTGCCAAGCAATGCTAGTATGAGGATGGTGTACTTTTTACCAAGTACCTTCAAAATAGCCATCGAGGGGTCTATGCAAATAGTTTGATTTCCATACTCAATCATGCATGCCTTCATTCTATTGTTTATTCTTCTCTGCTCATTTCTATCTAATTCCCCCTCATTGGCAATTCCCATATGCTAACATGACAGGATTCTATATTTCTGTTTTCTATGCAAATAAAAATAGAACAAAGGTTTCATATATTGATCAGATAAAAATAAATACATTAGTATCATACTAATTAAATATTCATGACACTAAGAGGTAATTCAAGCAATGAATAACGACAAGACAAACTTCAGACTCAAGAGAGATCAGGTTGGTGTTTGGGGCGCGATTGCCGAAGAGATCTCAGCCATGGCCCCCGCATGTGACACAGTTGCTTTTATGACATCTGCTGCTGCTTTTGCTTTCTTTCTAACGCCTCTGGCATTTCTCATTGCCACTGTTACAATGTTTCTGGAAGTGAACACTCTCTACCACCTTTCAAAAAGGCATGCAAGTGCAGGTGGTTATTATGGGTATATAGGCACGGCATTTGGACCAACTCCTGCAATAACGTCGGGGCTTCTATATGTTATGTATCAAATAGCGAGCACAGCTGCCATTCCAGTGTATGTTGGCGGGGTAGTTCTTCCAGGAGTTCTTTCATATTTTCTTCATATTTCTCTCCCCGCATGGATATGGATTCCTTTTATTCTGGTCTTTATCCTTGCACCAATCTCTCTGGCAATCCTCGGCATTCGCCCACAGATGAAATATATTAGAATTGCTGCATTCTTTGAGGTTATATTTCTTGCAGTTATGTCAGCCATAATTATTATTGAGGCTAAGGATAACACCCTCTCTGTTTTTGATCCATTCACAACAAATCCTGTATTTAATAGTGTGGGTGGCCCACTAAGTGGACTGGGGCTTGGCATGATATTTGGCCTTACAAGTTTCATAGGTTATGGAGGTTCTGCACCTTTGGGGGAAGAGGCTGTGAACAGCCGGGCTATAACAAAAAGCCTTGTTTTTGGTCTCATCATAGTGGGTATGGTACTGACTGAGGTTGCATATGCACTCACAGTTGGATGGGGGGTTTCACTTATGAGTGGCTTTGCACAGGCAAATATTCCGGGAATAATTGTTGCAACTATGTATACCGGAGTTGCAGGAGGTGTGATGTTATCTCTAGTTGCTTTCAACTCAGCATTTTCAGATTCGGTGGCCATGCAGTCCAATGCTGGGAGGGTATATTTTGCCATGGGCAGGGATGGGGTTTTACCTCACTATTTTGCTGAAATTCATGAGAAATATGTGACCCCCCATAAAGCTTTAATTTTCATTGGAGCAATGGCATCTTTGCTAGCCATTGGAGGAACGGTGTTAATCAACGCTATGTTAGGGCAATCCTTCTTCAAAATATTCGATTCAAACACTTCAGATCCATTGGTTTATTCAACCTTGTCAAGCACATTCGATTTCCTCACAACACTTGCCCTGTTCGGGTTAATCATTACTCATATTCTCCTAAACACAAGCGTCATGACACTGTTTTTAAGGCTCAAAGAAAAGCATTATGGAATTTTCACCTTCATTCATATAACGGAGCATTATGTTCTACCAATAATTGCAACCATAATCTTCGTCTGGGTTCTATTTGAATCCTTGTACCCCCCGGTTTTTCCAATTTCCGAAGCAGTTATTGCCTCATTTGGATACCTAATATTTGCAATATTTTATGCAGTCAGGACCGTCAAACTAAAGCCTGATGTTGCTGCTAGGGCCGGAAAATCAGTAAATATAGTGGAGGAGGAAAAACTTGCAGAGCAGTTACATTAGATTGGATCTTGCCATTTATGATGGAATGAGGGGCACATTAAAATTGACGGAGAAATCACTGGAATTTATCCAAAGAAAGGGTAAGGGGTTCACTATACTGGTCGAGAACATCAAGAAGCATTCATTCATAAAGACTGCTCTAACAACATCCACTCTTTATGTAAATGAAATTGAGATTACGGTATGCAGAGCACATCTATGGGCAGCAGATATTTCAAGCATTTTAAACTCAAAATCTCAATAACACAAAAAATTTCTTATAAAATTCAACTCTCCTTATCTGCTCTTTTCTGATTTATTTTAGAAATAATAATCACAGATCGTGTGAAAAGCCATCCTTAAAGCATCGATCTCTTAAAAGAATAGACTTGCGGAAAATATATAAGAGCCATTTCATAAACATAGTTATGGCAGAAACATCAGAAAACAGGGAAGTGCTTCCAGTCGATGAACGTTATCATCCTGGAATTGGGGCATTTGAGAAAGCTCACATGGAATCATTGGAACATCCTGAAGAGTTCTGGTCCAGAGCCGCAACTGTGCTTGATTGGTATAGAACGTGGGACAGAGTTCTCGACGATAGTAACCCACCATTCTACAAGTGGTTTGTAAACGGAAAACTTAACATTTCATATAATGCAGTTGACAGGCACATAACTTCTCACAGACGAAACAAGGCTGCTTATATGTGGATCGGAGAAAACGGGGAAGAGAAGATTATAACATTCGATGGTTTATATAGAAGAGTTAAC
>JAKAYH010000062.1 GCA_021826835.1 Thermoplasmata archaeon
AAACTACTGGATTCCAGAGACTCAGAAAAAGCAATTCAGATTATGAAGAACATTCTGAAAAATGCTCCAAATGACATAGAAAATGCAATCATGCTATGTGAAACTTTGGCTAAACTTGCGAGAGAAGAAGAAGCAAATGCTATACTGAAAAGGCTCCTTAAGGAAAATTTCAAGGCCGAGGATTTGAAACAGCTATTCACCGTCTTCGCTGAGATAAATTTCAATGCCAGAATGTTTGATGTTGTTATGAAGGGTTTTGATGACTATCCCATGCTAATAAACAAGGATTCAATAAATTACATCGTTCGATCTATGATAGAACTCGAATTTTATGATCGGGCTGAGAAATTAATATCCAAACTTCATAATAAACTGATTCCTCAGGATCGCTTTGACGAATATGAGGAACTACTAAGGAAAAAGGAAGAGTTTGCAGAAGTTCTTTATTTTGCAGTGAGGATAATGAAGCTTGAATTCAAGGCCGGAAGAAAGTTAGATCAAAGAGAAGCCATAATAAAGGCTGAAATACCAGTGGAAATTGCCAATGAAGTTTTTCAGTTTTTCAAGGAAATGGATGAGGATGTTAAATTGCCTGCAGAAGCATACGATGCTCTTGGAAAGGAAACGCTAAAACTGATTAGAAAGAAGACACACGTAAGAAGTATCAACGAGGTCACAATATCAGTTCTTTTCAATATGATGCAAAGGAAAGACCCCTTAGTCGCCAAGAACCTTTATATTTACATAAGAAGAATGCTTAAGGAAAAAAGGATGGCAAAAATTGATGATGAGGATTTAAACAGAATGTTGAGGATAGCTATGAAGGAAAATTTAATGCCAGATCCTTTAAATATAATAGCAAGGTTTGACATAGGCCTCAATAGATCCTTGGATCTCCTTGCACTTATGGATTATGTGTCAAAAATGAATCCATGGAGATAATTATGTTCAGAGACGCAATTTTTAGTAAAAATGAGTTTGTCGACATTATAACTGCAGTAATAGTCTTAGGAAGTGCGTTTACCATAGCCCTGACGGCAGATTTTAACGTTGCAGTGAATAGTTACTTTACTCTTTATTATTTAGTTCCAATTGGTTTTCTTGGTGCAATAACTGCATTTCTTATGCACGAATTGGCCCATAGACAGGTGGCCATAAGATATGGGGGTGCTGCGCATTTCAGGCTTTGGCCACTGGGATTACTTCTTTCCCTTATTACCAGCCCTTTCGGTTTCCTCTTTGCAGCTCCAGGAGCCGTTCAGATATATGCAATAGACAAACCTCAGCATATTGGTATTGTTGCTTTGGCAGGCCCTGCTACTAACCTAATCCTTGGAATATTATTCATGGCGTCATCCTCTGTTCTTACAGGTTACGCCCATGGTATAACCCTTTACGTTGGTGAGATAAATGCAATAATGTGCCTGTTCAACTTAATTCCAATTCCTCCTCTTGATGGATACAAGGTTCTTAGATGGGATTTTAGACCATACATAATTATAATTTCACTTGCAATATTAACTGAAATATACGTTGTAAGAGGATTAATTTAATCAAAATAAAAATTTTTTTTATTGAGTATCAGGACATCAGTGTAATGAATGCCGCTTTTGCACTGTGCAATCTATTTTCAGCTTCCTGGAATATAACACTGTTGATGCTATCTGCAACCTCATCTGTGACTTCCAATCCCCTATGTGCAGGAAGGCAATGCATAAAGATGTAATCTTTTTTTGCCTCTGAAACAAGGTCCGCATTTACCTGAAAAGGTTTAAAGGCCTTCTCCTTAATTTCTTTTTGCTTCTCTTCACCCATGGAAATCCAAACGTCTGTATATACAACATCTGCATCTGCAACCGCTTCCTTAGGATTCGTTGTAGTTGTTATCTTAGCTCCTGTTGATTTTGCAATCTCCCTTGCTTTTGCAATGAACTTTTCATTGGGTTTGTATTGTTCAGGGGTACCTATGGACATGTCCATTCCTAAAAGGGCGCAACCAAGAACGAGTGAATTTACCATGTTGTTTCCATCGCCTACATATGAAAATTTGAGATTACTGGTTCTGCCTTTCTTCTCTGCAATGGTCATATAGTCCGCCAGCACTTGAAGGGGATGTTCCACATCGTCCAGTGCATTTATAACCGGAATGGAGGAGTTTTTTGCAAGTTTCAACACGTTTTCATGGCTGAAAGCCCTGTAGGTAATTGCATCAAGGAATCCTGAGAGAACGTGAGCTGTATCCTCCACAGTTTCTCCTCGTCCCATCTGCATATCATTTGGATTGAGGTAAATCCCATGTCCTCCTAGTTGTGTGATTGCAGTTTCGAGAGAGATTCTTGTCCTTGTGCTTGGTTTTTCAAAGATCATTCCAACAGTTCTACCATCAAGTTCTGATCTCTTTGAGTAGCGGTCCCTCTTTAGTCTTAGGGCAAGTGAAATAACATCTTCAATATCCTTTTCCATATCTAGAATTGATACGAGATCTCTCTTCATAGTCATCACTCCAAAAGTGATGGGATATCAACAGGATATTCTGCTACTTTTACTCCAGCTTCTCCAAATGCCTTTATTTTTGATTCAGCCGTTCCAACACCCTTTTCGATGATTGCCCCTGCGTGACCCATCCTTTTTCCCTGAGGTGCACTTCGTCCTGTTATATATGCAACAACTTTCTTGGAAATGTTTTCCTTGATGTATCTGGCAGCAATCTCTTCATTGCTTCCTCCGATTTCTCCAACCAGAACTATTTCCTCTGTTTCATCATCCTTTTCGAATTCCTTGAGGACATCTATGTAATTCATTCCCACGACAGGATCTCCGCCCAGTCCAATAACTGTACTTTCTCCCATTCCTGCCTCGGTTATGGCATTGACAATTTCATAGGTAAGGGTTCCGCTTCTTGAAGCCACTGCTATTTTTCCCTTTTTGAAAATCTTATTTGGCATAATACCTATTTTACACTTACCTACTGCGGTGATGCCTGGGCCGTTTGGTCCCAGAACTATTGAACCCATCCTTCTTGCATTGTGCACTATTTCCATGGAATCGTGGAAAGGCACATGTTCTGTCAGTATGTATATGATTTTAATGCCAGAATATATGGCTTCCATGGCTGCATCCTTAACGTAAGGCGCCGCAACACTTATCATGGTTGCATCTGGTTTTAGATGGATTGTCTCGCTTACATTGTCAAAAATTGGAATTTTATCCATGAATTTAGTTCCACCCTTTCCAGGAGATGTTCCTGCCACTATTTTTGTGCCGAACTTTAGCATTTCACCGGCATGGAATGAGCCTTGGTGACCTGTGATTCCCTGAACTATTACCTTTGTTTTTTCATCTACAAATGAACTCATTTTAATTACCTCCTGCAATTTTTACAACTCTCTCAATCGCACTCATCATCCCCGGGAATGCCTCTATTCCTGCGTCTGAAAGAATCTTTCTTCCCTCATCTTCCTTTACTCCGCTAAGTCTTACAACGATTTGCTGTGCAATTTTATACCTTCTCTTTGCCTCAACTATTCCAGTTGCAACTGTGTCGCATTTTGTGACTCCTCCGAAAATGTTTACCAGAATTGCCTTTGGATTTGCTTTGAGCACAAACTCAAATGCCTTTGCAACAATTTCAACATTGTCGGTTCCACCCAGATCAAGGAAATTTCTTGGATATCCCTTGTGAAGTGTAAGTGCATCCAGTGTGGCCATTGTTAAACCTGCTCCGTTGGCTATGACTCCTATGTTTCCATTCAGTTCGATGAATGAATAACCAGCTGCGTTAGCTTCAAGCTCTAGCGGGGTTTTTTCAGGATCAACAACATTGAATTCCTTGTGTCTGAAAATCGAATCGCTGTCAATTATAACCTTTGCATCTGCAGCTATTACCTTACCATCCCCTGTAATTACAAGTGGATTAATCTCAACCAACTCACAGTCTTTTTCTTCGAATATTTGATATAGTTTTCTTAGAATTCCCGCAAACTGTTTCCCTACTTCCGGACTTAATCCCATAAATTTAATTGCTTCTCTTGACATAAAATCAGAATATCCAAGTATTGGATCAACTGTCTTTATGAAGATATTCTCTCTTGGCAGGGTTTCTATTTCAACCCCTCCCTGAGAGGTTGCCATAATAATAGGACTTCTTGATGTTCTGTCAAGTGTTACGCTAACATAGAGCTCTTTCTTAATATCGATCATTTCCTCTATGAGCACTTTGGATACAGTATAGTCCCTTATCTTTGATCCCAGTAGTTCCGAAACCCCCTTTTTCAGGTCTGCTTCAGTTTTGGCGAATTTAATACCGCCCGACTTTCCTCTTCCGCCCAGCAAAATCTGGGATTTTATAACAACTGGCTTTGTAAAAGCCTTCACATCACTTAAGTTTTCAACAACATAGCCTTCGGGTACCGGTACTCCATATTCTCTGAAAATGGATTTCCCCATATATTCATAGAGATTCAAATAATCACCGGAGGGAAATCATTTCAACATAAATAAGATTAATTGGAAAAAAAATAGGGAGAAGAATATTTTAGACTAAATTTGTGTTGCTTTTTCAGTATGGTGGCATTCCGCCCATACCGCCCATGCCTCCCATACCGCCCATGCCGCCTCCCTGGCCGCCTGGACCGCTCTTCTTGGAGGCGATTACATCGTCAATTCTCAGGATCATGGTAGCAACTTCAACAGCGCTTTCAAGAGCGTTTCTCTTTACTCTCAGAGGGTCATAGACTCCTTTTGCCTTCATATCTCCAATCTTGTTTGTGGTGAAATCTATCCCGAAATCTATCTTGCCGTGTTCGTGTTCTGCCTTTAGGTTTATGAGTGTGTTTATTGGATCCATACCGGCATTTTCTGCAAGTGTTCTTGGGATTACTTCGAGAGCTTTTGCAAATGCTTCTATGGCCAACTGCTCTCTGCCCCCTACTGACGCAGCATAGTTTCTCGTCCTCAGGACAAGTTCAGCTTCTATTGCGCCTCCTCCTGGTAAGGTTCTCCCATCTTCCTTGGTAATGGCAACTACGCGAATTGCATCATTCAATGATCTTTCAATTTCAGAAACCACATGTTCAGTTCCACCTCTGATAAGTATGCTAACTGCCTTGGGGTTTGCGCATCCAGTAATGAATGTCATCCTGTCATCGCTGATCTTTTTCTCCTCGACTTTTTCGGCTTTGCCAAGCATTGATTCTGTCAGATCATCGAGGTTAGTAACTATCTTTGCACCTGTAGCTTTAGCTAATTTTTCCATATCGCTCTTCTTTACTCTTCTTACTGCATAAATTCCATCTTTTGCAAGATAGTGCTGAGCGAGATCGTCTATCCCTTTCTGACATAGGACTACTGTGGCCTTGCTGGCCTTTATCTTTTCCACCATGTGCTTGAATGTATCAGATTCCTGATTCAGGAAGTCCTGTATTCTTGATGGATCCGTTATCTGAACCTTTGCCTCTATTTCTGTCTTTTTTATTTCAAGAGCGCAATCTATGAGGGCTATTTTTGCATCTTTTACAATCGAAGGCATTTTTGAGTGAACTTTTTCCTTGTCTATAACGAGTCCGCTTATGAATTGTGTATCGTTTACACTTCCGCCTGACTTTTTATCAACCTTTATGTTAGCTGTATCTACTTTTATCTTTCCACCTTTTTCCTCAGAAACAGCATTAACTGCCTTTACAACTAGATCACTCAATATATCTGATTTTAAACCTATGTTCTTTCCAGAAAGTGCAGTTTCTGAAATCTGCTTTAATATCTTATCATCAAGAGATTTTGTTGCTATGGCTTCAAGATTCTTTTTAACCTCATTCACAGCCAATCTGTAACCATTTGCAATAACAGTTGGGTGAACACCCTGACTAAGGAGCTCTTCAGCCTGTTTAAGAAATTCACCAGCAAGTATAACTGCCGTTGTTGTTCCATCTCCAACAGCTGAATCCTGTGCTCTGGCAACCTCTACAATCATTTTAGCAGTTGGGTGATCCACATCCATTTCCTTGAGAATTGTGGCGCCATCGTTTGATATGATTATATCCCCAATTGAATCAACCAGCATCTTGTCCATTCCCTTAGGACCTAATGTAGTTCTAACTGCATCGGCAATTGCCTTTGCGGCTTCTATGTTTGCTTTCTGAGCATTCTTTCCCTGTTCCCTGTTTGTCCCTTCTTTTAGCACGAATATTGGCATATTTCCTGTTAACATTATTTGTACACCTCTATTGGTGGATAAATTTGTTCTTCAATATAAACTTTTTTGATATGATTTTCAGATTAACAGCCAATACTCCCTTACATTTATGCAATTTTGATTGTAAAGAGTTTGACTCCATAATAAATGTACTTTAGCCAATCCTCATATGGTTTTTTTTCAATTAAATTCAAGTTCTTTTTTGAAATACAATATCAGTCAAATCCCAAGTGCTTCATTTTTTGCTGTTTTCTATACTCCTGGGAATATCTTCCTAATGGGTAATCTCCCCTATCGCAGAACTTAATAAGCCTAGATAAGTTAGGATGGATCTTATCAATTTCTTCATAAAGTTTTATGGAAAAATTTCTCAGATCATAGTGCGCCTGTGGAGTGCTCCTCAATTCTATGAAATATGCGAATTCTCTAAAATTACCGTGTATTAGAACTGGATGCTTGTATGCAAATGGAATCGTATATTGAGCTATGATTTTGTTTCTTGATAAGCTAATGCTATTGAAAATATTCTTTGCTTCCTCCATGAGAGAGAGAAATTCTGTTCTCATAGCTTCCTCCGAAGAAATTACAGATGGAATATCATATCCAAAGTCAGGAGTAAGATGCTTCCTTAATATGGTGAACATTCTATGCCGTTGAAGGTCTCTGAAAGCGCCAAAATTAAGATTTGCTTCTACAGTATATCTAATCGATTCAAATGACCTCGGAAGCTTGTCCCTTCTATTTTTTCTGGCATCGATTATCTTCTGAATGACTTCTTCTTTTTCTTTTACATTTAGATTTTTCACATACTGCTCTATTTCAAGATATGAAGAATCATTTGAATAAAAGAAGTTTGTAAGAAGTTTATCAATGGCCTCTTTTTCATTTAAATCTGATTTTATTGCCATCCCGCATTGACCTGCGGGAAACTGCATTTGAACTTTTGAAATCTCAGAAAGTTTGATCCTGTAATTCGTCTGCTCCATTCCATGTTTAGAGATGGCAGACTGAATTATTTCCTGATATTCCGGTTCAAGTTCTTCATAAAGTCCCTTTGATATTGCTTTAGCCTCATCATTCCCTGACGCATTTAGTTTTTGAATAAGATTGATAAATGCTCTTGTATTGCCAGATATGCCAATATTAGTTAGTGTTGATGCAGGAAGTACATAGCGCAAATCATCAAGTGCCCTTGCCCTAATTGCTGAATCATACGATTTCTTTAAAATTTCCCGATCTGAAGTTGATGTTGCGTAGGATTCCTCTGGATATTTCTCTCGAAGCAATTTTAGAAGATTATCATAATTTTTTTCATAGAACAGAAAAAGCCTGTTGCAATAATCATCATAATCTGATCCTGTTTTCCCATTGAGACCAATAGATTCTGAATTCATGAAGAGAAATTTCCCTTTGTGCTTTTTGTCATAGCGAACATATCTTGACGATTTCTCGAGGTAAGATAGGCCAATCCTGGATTCTTCAATCAACTTAGCTGATATATTTGATATGTTTTGAATGGATAGTTGAACATTTACAAGCTCGGCAACAGATTCGTCTCCATATTCTAGGAAAACTCTCCTGTAAAAATCCTTGCCTCTTGACTCATTGTTCTCAAATTCCTTTGAATATAGTTCCCGGATATCCAATGATGATGTTCTGCTATACCTTGATAAAAGTGCCCCTCTGTCTAGCTGGCTTTCAAGATTTATAAGGAATATATTTTTATCAAAATTAGAAAAAGGTTTTTTTGGCATTATTAAAACTTTTATGCTTTAGGGACGAAGTATACATCAGTTGGGTTCAGCTTCAGGTTTCTTCTGAATTTTGCCCTTATTGGCATGCCTATGTATAGATCCTCTGTGTCCACACCTATTATTCTGCTCATAAACAGGGAATCTACACCTTCGAATTCTACCAGCACGAGATGGAATGGCGTTTCGTTAAGGAATGCTTCCCCGCCAAAATAGCAGGTGGTGTATGCATGTATCTTTCCCTCGTTTGGAAGCTTATACCATTCTGTTTCTGATCCGCATTCCATGCAGTGTCCTCTAGGGGTGGCATAGATGTAACCGCATTTCTTGCATTTGCTGCCTAATATTTCCTTTCTTCCAAGAGCTTTAAAGAACTCCGAATCCTGAGCATAGCTGTGTACGTAGTCAATTTCATAATGAGATTTGACTATGAGTGGATCGAAATTGTAAACCACTGTACCATCCTGTGTTTCCTCCAGTTTAGCCTTTGGGTTTATTGTCATTTTACCGCCTCCATGACTGTTGCCGTAACATAAGTTCCGGTTCCAGCGTGACTGTGAATCAAGCCACGCTTTGCGTTGTTTATCTGCAAGGCCTCATCCTTGAAATGCTTTTTTATGGTTCTTTGAAGTTGCCAGAACATGAATACCGCTTGCATTATACCTGTTGCACCAACAGGATGCCCGCATGCCAGTAAACCTCCTGAAGGGTTTACAGCAACTTTCCCCTTAAGATCAGCTTTGCCTTCCTCTACAAAATGTCCTCCTTCTCCATATTTACATAAACCAAGGTCTTCATAAGTCTGAATCTCAGATGATGTATATGCGTCATGGAGCTCAACAATATCCAATTCTTCCAGAGGATCGGTTATACCTGCTGACAAATAAGCTTCCTTTGCCGCAGACCTTCCTGCTCTGAATGAATGTATTCCCGGGTATTTGAGATTCTTATAATCAGATTCTGATTCATTTGGAAGAAGGATTACCTTTCCATGGGGTCTGTCTGCCAGTCTCATTGTGTCGGTTCCTGTTCCGATACCCTTAATAAGAACGGGATTGTCGCAGAGTTCAAACGCTTTCTCTTCATTTGCCAGAACTGCAACAGCTGCTCCATCTGACATTGCACAAACGTCAAGTCTGGTTAATGGATACGAAACCATTGGTGAGTTTCTCACATCTTCCACTGTTATCTTCATCGGGCTTTGCGCATATGGATTGTGCAGAGCGTTTCCGTGATTCTTAACTGATACCTTTGCCAGCTGTTCAACAGTTGTTCCGAATTCGTGCATATGCCTTGTGGCCATCATTGCATAATATCCAGTATAGAATCCGCCAATTGGATAATCGAAATTTGTATCACTTGCAAGGGCAATGAATTCATTTCCCTTCCATGTATTAACGTGAGACATTGTTTCAAATCCGTAAACAACACAAGTATTCATTCTTCCTGATGCAACTTCCTCTACGCCTGCTTGGAAA
>JAKAYH010000063.1 GCA_021826835.1 Thermoplasmata archaeon
ATCTTATCAAAAACTTATCGAATAGAACTGCGAAAGATTCCCTCATGGACAAAATGAACCAACATGGAATTGAAACAAGACCGGTTTTCTATCCATTAAATGAAATGCCCCCTTACAAAAATAATGGTGTTTTCACCAATTCCAACTATATTTCATTTCATGGAATAAGCCTACCAGTGTATAATAGTTTGAAAGAAGATGACATTAGGATAATTTCCGAACATCTAAATGAATCACTTAAGATTCTGACCACTGGGTGAACTTTTCGAATGAGTTCATTTAGAACCGTTTCAATAGTTTCCCTTGCTTTCTTTTTACAAACCACTTTCAGCATTATTTTTTTCCTTGTCATTGCAAGAACATTACCGGTCACAGAGGTTGGGGGTATATCACTTTTTCTCAGTTTTGGTAGCATCTTCGTCGTTGCGTTTTCTCTAAATCTTGATGTAGGATTGACACATTTTATTTCATTTTTTAAGGGCGAACTCGGTGAATATTTTCTTCCTCGCATGTTTATTGTTTTGCCTGCTGTCTTGACTGTCACGTCCTTCACATTCATTGTGGCCCTTTCTTCTATAATTTCTGATGTATTTTTTCACTCATCCCAGTACAAAACTGTTGTAATTCTTTTGGGAGTTTATGTTGCAGAATCCATAAGTATTGGTTTCCTTGTTTCAATCTTACAGGGTATTCAATCCTTTAAACTTGCAGCTATTTCCAATATTATATACTCAGGATTAACTTTTGGATTGCCCACAATAATGAGTTTTTTCAAACTTTCAATTGAATTTATAGCTATGAGCTTTTCCATTGGAGCTGGAATTTCACTGATTATTACATTGTTTTTTGTTCTAATGACAGATCTGTCGCGAAAAACTCCAGAGAATGACTTGAATAGAAAAATTCTTGCATATGTAACTCCCGTATTTCTAGGCTCTCTTTTTACTACGCTAATGGGAACAGTCGATCGCATAATTCTTCCTGCACTTACTAATTTAACTCTAACGGCAATATATACTTATTCGTTAGCAATAGCTACGATTGTAACTGCATTAACGTCCCCCTTCTCTTTCTTTCTTCTTCCGAAGATTTCGGAGAATTTTGGATCTTCTCAAAAAGGAAAACTTAAAAAATACACTCAAGGTTCACTTGAAATGTTTTACTTCATTGCCTTGCCTGCATCAATAGGGGCCGCCTTACTTTCAAGACCACTGCTTTCAGTCCTGGTTGGAGGAGTTTATGCCAACAATTTTTTGATACTCCAGATTATGGTTTTCTCATATTCTTTCTTTTCATTTCGACCCATTGTTTCTTCAATACTCTTAGGCGTGAAAAGGACAGATATTTATTTTTTCTCTGCTGTGGCAGCATTCATAGCAAATGTTCTTATATCACTTCTATTGATACCTCCATTTGGTCTATACGGTGCTGTGTCTGCTAGCATTTCTGCGTGGGCTTTAAGTACAGTGCCAAGAATTATCGCCGTAAACTCAATTTTCCCTAGCAAACTTCCCTTGCACCCATATATTCGTATGTGGTTCAATGTAATAGTAATGGCAATCGCAGTTTTCTTTACGAGTGAGTTTTTTCATTCCGATTTTTATGCACTAATTTTTTCTATAGTAATCGGTTTAATAGTGTATATGATGTGTTCAATAATTAATAGACCATTTACCTCAGAAGCTAGATGTTTGATATATTCAATAGTTACCAAAAATCACCCTTTTATGGAAAAGTTAACAAAACTTTTTGTTGGTAGTGAAATTCTTGATGACGAGGAATCTAATTCAACTTAATCAAGTAGGAAATCAGTTATATTTTTAATGACCAGATTTATTTTATCACTTACAGAAATAGTTTGAGGAATCTGATCTATTCTTTCAATGGCCATTTGGATGGATTGATCAAAATTTGACAAATCAGTCAAAATGATCAGGTCGCTTTTTCTCTCCTCTCTGAATTCTGGAAGATCTGTGCAAACAACTATGTTCTCAAAAAATGAAGCCATTTCAAGCACTCCGGATTGCCCACCTGACACCCTGTAAGGCATCAATACTATCTCATTATTGAGGAATAACGACACAAGGTCTTTTTCATTAACGTACCCTAGATATTTATCAATAATACAATCGTATTTTAGTAATAAATTATTAAAATGCACTTCGTATCCTGGAAAGTGGTTATTTATTCCACCGCTAACTGTTAAACATATATTCAAATAATTTTTTTTCAATTTACTTATTGCTTCAAGTGCAACTTTTGGATCTTTCTGGGGACCCCAGAATCCGTGCAAAAGTATATTTATTTTAGCACCTTTTTTGTTTCTGGAAATATGTTCAAGACTATCCATTCCATTAATGCTTAAGGTGGCGATTGGATCTATATAGTCGCTCTTTATCACGCCTGCAACGCATTTTTTTCCAATTTTTTTTGAAACCAAATTTCCATAATAATCAAGTTGAAAATACGTTTTAATTCTTGCATACACAAATTTTTCGATTATCCCAACTGAGCCCTTTCTCAATTTGTCAAAAAGCGTGTTGTACCCAAGTGATTCTGCATCGTGAGTGTATACGCTACCTTGGTTTATGATCTTAACATTTTTATGTGCTATTTTACTGATGAGAAGTGGAAGAAGCATTCCGACTAAATTTGAGAGACTTTTGTTCCCAAATGCGGTTGGCCCGTAAATAACTATGACCGGGTCCCCTTGAATTTTTTTTATTTTTGATACGAGTCTACTCATGCTTATTGGTTTCTTATAATCCATGATCTCAAGTACTTTGCATTTTTTTGGAAGAATTATACTATCTCCACCATTAGAAGGAGATACAATTAATGTAATATTCTTAACCCATGTTATCTTCGACATCCCAATTATGAATGATGTGCTCCACTCATCATATGTGTACCCGTGGTTTAGAATATTACATATTATGATAGGATTTATCATTCTTTCCGATGCCATCCTTTGGAAATAGCCACAGAAGCTAATAATATTTGTTCATGGGATAAGCTTCGGGACAGTGTCGTTTTGTCGATAATTCTCATAATCCCTTACAGGACACTGGCTTATGTGCATTAGATAATTGTGCTGCCGTGTACATGCGCATGTTGATCTCAAAGTTTACTCTGTCTTCCTTTGGGAAGCTTAATACTTATCTTTGCTAAAATCTACCTCTTCCTCATTTAGTTTGTACATTCCGATATAAATCGAATGTAGTAATTTTCGAGCCTTATGATGATTCACACCAGGAAATGTATACCTTTTTTCAGGCAATGCAATTGCCTGAAAGCATATTTTTCTTGGGTATTGGTATCGATTTATGATATATCTTTCCGTAACCGAAGATATTTACCTTGCTTGGTAGAGGAAATAACCTAAGATCTTCTAAATTCTAAAAACTAAGCCATGTTTTGATGTACTATAAATAGAGAATAAATATTAATTCTTCATTGGAGTGATCATCCGACATTGAAAAATATATTTTTATTTTCGAGCAAAAAAACTAATTAAAATGATGAATAATGGAAGTCTTTATTTTCCTTTTTGAGGGAAGATAATCAGATTTTACCCTTTTATAACGTCTTGTTTCTCCTTTTCCTAAGATTGCATTTTTCTCTATAATTCAAAACATACTTTAATTGCTCTCAAAATTTAGTTTCCGAGTGTGGAATTAAATTCTATCATGAAATTTGTTAAGATTATACATTGCACATGAAAAAAAAGATCAACTTTGTATCATTCTTAACTCTTACCGTACAAACATTCCCTTTTTTAATATTTTGTGCTGTGTTCCATTTACATTAGCAGAGATCTTTTGTTTTGCGGGAAAACGCTTCATTCACAGTATCACTGGATTGAATGAAGAAATTTCAACTTCAAACTCGTATTTATTAGTTATTTATTTACCTCGACATACTCGATTAGTTTCTGCCATATAAATAGCATATTTCATTAATACCACTTTAGAGAATCGTGTATAGAGAAGATGATAAAAAGGTTGGAAAAATTCTCAATCGATTCTGGAGAAATTACTTAGAAAATATTTATATATAATGATAGAGATTATAAGAGTGACTATATTCCCGAACAAAAATACATTTTAGATAACCAATTTAGAGTATTCAAATCAATCGAAGTATTAAGAAGAGATTTTACGAAGATGGATTTTCTAAAATTACAATAGGAAATATATGATACTCATCTTTTAATCAAATAATCAAAAATGTAATGGAGATTTACCATTATAATCCCGAAGGTGTCTTTTCTCCAAAGAAATGTTGAGTTAAGTTCACTGAGTTTTTTTATTTTTGATCTGATTGAAAAGTTCAATGGACCTTTGATTTAATAATATGCACAGAGGTAATTGAGCATATTTTTGCTAATTACGATACATTATTTTAGAATCTTGCAAAACTAATTAACCCTGGCGACTTTTTAATTGTATCGGTGCCAAATGCTGTTTCATTTGTTAGAAGAAAAACTGTTTTACTTGGAAAGAATAACACTGCTCAAAAAAACTATCATAAAGGGACCTTTTGGTGAACATGGCCACGTAAGAGAATATGCGATGTATGAAGTTGAATTTTTTCTTGAACCATATTTTGAAGTGGTTTTAACTGCAGGAATCAATAATTTTTCCACTACACAGATGCTTCCTCTAATTAGAATTCTACCCACTTCGTTGTGTGATGACTTACTATTTATTGCCAGAAGGAAAAAAGAACAAGATACTAATGTTTTATCATAAATAGAATTCTATATTTACGCGGAACTACCTCATAGAACCTTATTTAAAGAATTGTCGCATATTGATCAATGACATCTAAAATAACATGGAATTATGGTTTTTTCTAAGAATTGTTGAAACAAGGCGATGGTCTCCAAGCTGCCAAGTTACATTACAAGCCTAAATTTCAGAGGTTTTATTTCGATCCCTTCGGATCCTTACCCATGCGTAATGGAATATTGTAGGAGAATTCATTCAAAGTAAATTTGAAAGATTACAGACAACACAAAAATTTTAAATGAGAACTATATCTATGAATTGACTGAAATGGATGATATAGAGCCGAAGGACTACTTAAGCCACAATTCAAAGTTAGAGATTGCGAGGATAGTGTCAAAGGAAAGCGTTACTAGGTTTAGGAATCCAGCAGTTGTCTGGAGTGCTGGAAAGGATAGTACTGTAATGCTTCACATATGCAAAGAAATTTGCGATAATATCGGGAAAAAGTTGCCACCGGCAATTTTTATTGACCATGGAGAACACTATGAGGAAACAATTGACATGATCAGTAAAATTTCTGACCAATGGAAGTTTAAAGTTCTTACTGCAAGAAATGATGATTTTCTTAAAAACGTTGTTGATGGTTACGTAAACGTAGAAGCCCTAAATGATAAAAATAAGGCTGAGATAAAAAGACTTGGTTTTTCAGGAAATAGGATTCCATACTCGTTGGAAACGGAAGTAGGAAATCATCTTCTTAAGACTGTCCCTATGAATGATGTTATAAGGGTATACAGGTTCGACGCCCTTCTTGTAGGTGTAAGGAGAGATGAAAATAAAGCCAGATCGTCCGAAAGATTCATCAGCATTCGAGAAGAGCCTGCACATTATAGAATTCATCCCGTTTTGACATTTTCTGAAAAAGATATCTGGGAATATACTTTCTCTAACAAAATCCCTTATCATCCCCTATATGAAAAAGGATATAGATCAATAGATGGTAAAAACGATTCAAAGAAAACATCCGACTTACCTGCATGGGAACAGGATTTAGATACCACTGCTGAACGGGCAGGTAGAGCTCAGGACAAAGAAAACATGATGGAAAGACTTAGGAAACTTGGATACATGTAATCACTCATGCCAAATACAAACAATATTGTACTGATTGTACTTGATACTATGCGAAAGGATGCCATTTCCCCATATAATAAAAGATTGAACACGCCAAATATTGAACAACTTTCAAAGGAATCAATGGTCTTTACAAATAATATTACATCAGCACCATGGACAGTGCCTTCACACGCTTCTATGTTCACAGGAAAATATCCAATGGAACATCACATACATTTTAAGAATGAGAACAGGGATTTCTCTTCGACATCTAGGCTTATGAACAATTATCCTGGCGTGACTATAGCTGAGGTTTTGAAAAAACAAGGATATACTACATATGGAATGTCCGCTAATATGGGAATAATTCCTGGAAGCGGATTTGACCGTGGTTTTGACGCTTTTACCTTTTTTGATCCAATGGGGAATTTTACATTGAACAATAATTGGAGTCTGTTGCTAAGCAAGTTCAGCGAAAGATTTGGCGAAACACACGGAGAGATATTGAAAAATCTTATAATGAACGGAAATCCTAAGGAATCATTCTCATATGTAAGCAATTACCTAAAAATGCGTAAAGAGGTAGAACAATCTCATAAAAATTATAATTTTCCTTTAAACAAATCTGGAAAAACCATTATCGACACCTTACACCGAACTTCGTTTTCTCAACCATTCTTTCTTTTTATAAATTTCATGGAATTTCACGAACCCTATGTTAAAAATTTTAACCCTCAAAAGGAGCAAGAATATTCTTTGGGCATTTTTACTCCCACAAAAAGAACGATAAACGAAGTTCGAAATTCGTATTATTTGGAATCAAAGAACGTTGACTGGGAAATTGGTGAGGTAATTAGGTTTCTTAAGAAGAGTGGTATATTTGAAGAAACGACATTAATGATCACCTCAGATCATGGACAGTCCTTATTTGAAAATGGCTTTTATGGCCACTCAACATATCTGTATAATGAACTCATTAATGTACCATTGATACTAAAAAGAGCTACTTCCAATCCCAAGTGTCAAATAGTTAATCAATTATTTAGCAATATAGGGTTATTTGATTTAATAAAGTCCATAGCTTGCGATGGCGAGATTATTGCTCCTGACTTCCCTTTCATAATTTCTGAAGCTGACGGTTCAGGGAAGGTTCCTAAGTCACTAATAGTAAAAAATAAAGAGGCATCACAGAGACTAAGTAACATGAATTCACAAAGAAGAGCAATTTTCAAAGACGATTTTAAACTGGTTCTAAATATGAAAAATGGAAATGTTGAGTCATTTGAAAAGAAGGAGAAACCAATAAAGAAGGAAGAATATAAAGTGGAGTTTATAGATCTTATGGAAACAATTGAACTCCTTGGAAAAGATTGAAATGATCGCTATGATTCTTCTTATACTAAAAAGTAGGGAGGGAATTGATAATGAAATTCATTATTTTTTCTCATGAGTCTCCATTACCAGTATTTGGTGGACATTAGGAATATTTAATGTCTTTTTTGCAGACTCTCAATATGGATGGTCACAAATGTACTGTCATAAGTTGGGGTCCATAAGAAGATTATAGCGTCAATATTAATGGAATCCAATTAAGGCACTTTAATTTTGAAATTAACAAAAACGTGCGAGGGGTGAAGATTCACGATGTAAATTACTATTCGTTCCCTGCTAGTATAGCCTCAAAACTCGTTGTGGCACAATACCATGGCATTAAGATATAATTCACCTGACAAAAGGATCAAAAAAATTCAGGAATTATGGGAAGATTATGATGTCAAATTGAAAAACGGACCAAATAGCTTCAAGATACCTTTAAAGATGTCGATTCAGACTAGTATTCCAGTTATTGAGAGACTTAATTGGTTTGGTCTCCCTATGAATTTGGATAATAGGAAAGAATGGTTAGATTTCTTAGGAGAAAAAGAGTTGTTAGGCATGTTTTTCGATCATAGAATAAAACCCACCATAAATTATAAGATCAAAAAGATGGAGATTTCATCAATTCATAGTGGAAAAGTTTATGTACCATCAAAAGTGAATTGCGATGAGATCAAAAACTAAAACACAATATTGAAGTAAATTGGGTTTTTCCATTTCTGTATACAGAACAACTGCAGGACATTCATAGTGATGAGAATTTCGGAAATTTCTGCCTCTATTTTGCATAAAAGAATTTCTCATCTTTGCTTTCATTAAGATATCTCTATAAAATAGCTAAAGGATTAAACAGTCTGAACATTTTTGTGACTGGAGATTTTGATGAATTTGTGTAGATATACTGTACACCAAATCTTAAAATCTTAGGCAAAGTGAGCAATGAAGATTTTTATAATATCTAAAAGAGTCAAAATTCGTTATTTTTCCATCAATGGAAAGACTCGGAGTGCAAATGCGTTTACACATAGCGTCATAACTTGTTACGCATAGTTTAAATACATTTTCTCATCATTTATACCGTAAAAAAGCTTGCAATTCTGGAAGACAAGAAAGAGGAAATAATAGGAGAGATAAGACGCAGCGACGAATCAAAGTATGACTACAGGCTACATGGAATCCTGCTTGTGGGTAATGGCATGAGTCTGTACAGGGTGTATGATGTCATGGGTGACAGGCCAAGAACTGGGTCAACATATTCCTGAAGGATGGTTTTGATAGTCTCAGGGTGTCGGGAAGGCCTACCAGATTATCAGGCATCATGAACAGCATATCCATGGATCTGGGATATTCCCAGAACCTCTGGGACGGAAAACTTCTCAGCCACCAACTCAGTGTGAAATACTACATAGACCTAGGTACAAGGCAGTGCCAGAGGATATTTCGGAAACTTGGTTTCAGATTGAGGTAATCTTGCCCGATGATGGCGAAGGGTGATTCTTCCGAGAAGGAGAAATTTAAAAAAACTCCTGAGTCTCCCGGAGGATGAAAGAACCATTATCTTCATTGAAGAGTACCATTTCTAACAACATGGCACCAATATCAGGACATGGTACCCACCTGTGGATCATGCCCTGTCATATTACAGGAACCAAGCAGAAAAGGGATCAGTGTGTTTGGTGCTGTCAATACAGCTGCCGGAAAGCTGGTCACAAAGTTCACAGACAGATACAATGTCGTGACATTCCTCAAATTCCTGTGCATTGTGCATAGAATATTCCCAACAGTGCCATCGTAATGGACAATGCGCTGTACCACCTGCAAGCATCGTCACGGATTGCGCATTCCTGGCTGGAATGAACCTGCAGTTCATGCCTCCATACTCACCCGAACTGAATCCCATCGAGAGGGTGTGGAAAATGACAAAGACCCATGCAACGCGCAACAGATACTTTCAGAAGTTGAATGACCTCAGGAATGCACATGAAAGAGAATTTGGGAAATATACCAGGAGTAATGGGGGAACTGAGAAGTCTATGCTTAATCACTTAAGTCGTAATGTATAAATGAAAAAACAATAAATTAATTGCTGAAGTTAAAGATGGGAAACTTGAAATGTTTCTCCT
>JAKAYH010000064.1 GCA_021826835.1 Thermoplasmata archaeon
AAGGCAGAAGATTTATGTTCATTCAAAACTATAAGGTTCAATGATTAACCCTGATTCAGATCTTGAAAAGAGATTATGGTCTTCAGCTGATAAACTTCGTTCAAACATGGATGCTGCTGAATACAAACATGTTGTGCTCGGACTCATATTTTTGAAATACGTATCAGACTCCTTCGAGGAGATTCATAGGGAACTTGAAAACGATAGAGAGCACCTTTCAGATCCAGAAGATCGGGATGAATACATCTCAAGAAACGTTTTCTGGGTTCCTCCAGAGGCAAGGTGGAATTACCTGCAGAGAAACGCAAAGCTGCCAACAGTAGGAAAGATGATCGACGATGCAATGGAAGTCATAGAAAGAGATAATCCATCTCTGAAGAGTGTGCTTCCAACGAACTATTCCCGTGCATCGTTGGATAAGCAGAGACTTGGTGAATTTATAGATCTCATCGGAGGCATAGAACTGGGTACTGAAAGCGCAAAGAGCAGGGATCTTCTTGGAAAGGTCTATGAATATTTCCTTGGACAGTTTGCAGATGCAGAGGGAAAGAAAGGAGGACAGTTCTAGACTCCAAAATCCATAGTCCAACTTCTTGTGGAGATGATTGAACCATACAGGGGAAGGGATCTTGGATTAAATGAAGACGAGGTTGCATTCTATGATGCTCTTGCCGACAATGAGAGTGCAAAGGAGGTTCTTGGTGATGAAACACTCAGAACCATCGCAAGGGAACTGGTTGTTACTGTAAAGAAGAACATTACCACAGACTGGTCAGTGAGGGAGAGCGTCCAGGCAAAACTCAGGCTCATAGTGAAGAAGATCCTTAAAAAATACGGATACCCGCCAGATAAACAGGAGAAAGCAACCATCACAGTACTGGAGCAGGCAAAGTTGATGAGGTATGAGTTGGTAAGCTAGTCTTCATGATCCTATAGTTTTATAGCAGATTGACAAGAAGGATTCGTAAAGGATCAACCCATTTTATATGGGGGGATAGTATGACATATTTTGGAACGGAGTAAAGTTCTGAGATAATCTTTGAATTACCTGTTGCTTCGCTTGCTTAAACTCCTGTTCATTGAAAAACGCATTGATGAGAACGAATACCAGATTAACGAGGGCAGCAAACAATCTTTCCCAAGGTTTTCCCCCATGAAGCAGTGAGTTACGCTGATTGGAGATAATATCATATGGCTTTCCATCATTATACATTTCTGAAAAGGCTTCTTTAAAATGTTCCCTAAATAATGACAGATTTTCTTTCAACAAACTGTTTTTGGTGAAATGTTCAACTCCCCTCAGGAGAGATGCCAGATTAGAGATATTGGATCTTAATAACTTATTCAACGGCACGTTCTCCCCATCCTCAGACAAAAATTGCTTTTGTAATAACTCTGGATTATCCTGGTTATCCTGTACGCAGTTTTTCCAGTGTTCTTTTAACAACCCATCAATGAGTGGATAGGCCAGGTGAGCAATGATAATATGATCTTTGGCTCGGCTATACATTCTTGGCGACAAAGCATTTTGTGCTTCCCTAACCCTTCTTGTGTCCGGAGTTTCCCAAGGATTATATGTTCTACTGAAAATTACGTCCATCAGCAGGAAAAACCGCTGGATAATATCAGGATCTACTGAATTTAATTTCCCACTCATTACTTGCAAAATATCTGCCCCGAATGACCAATAAAAATAATGGTCAAAATTCACAAGATACCTCTCAATGTCAATCAGAAAAATTGCAGTTTTCTCATAAGCTTCAAAATCAAGGAGCTCCATTCTAGCTTTGTTGATGATCTGCAATTTATTGTCGCATGGGGAAATCATTGAAGACTGGATGATAACATTTCTTGGGTCATAATGCCCGGAAATTACTCTTGGAAAATTCTCTTTAAGACACTGTAAATATTCAGCAACGATAGACCTGATCTGAGAAGCTCTAATCTCCAGAATATTTGTTTCAGTCAAATCAATCCCTTCTTTGTTATATCTTACAATTATAACGGGGTCTAAAAGTTATCGTGCGTAATGTCCTAAAAATTGTGTAAGATTAATGATACCTCCCCTGGGACATTTCCCGATCGCGTACTGGCATTTATAGAATCTCCTCGGGGATCTAAGAGACTGCTTCTCGTTTATCTCAGTGTCGTTGATGATCTTCATGGCGTTGTTCTCCGACAACAGGGAATCGATTATCTTTACCCTTCTTCGTATCTCCTTGTTCATCCTCTCGATTATGTTCATAGAATGTTTCGATCTGCGTGTTTATTCAGTATATTCGTAGTATTTCAGTAAATGTGATAATTCCTTCTCTATGCTCATATTATCTGAACGTAACTGAACCCAGTACAAATATGCCTTCATAATATCCGTCTGCATTCAGCAGAACCTTAACATGCTTGTTTATCCACGAATTCAGATCCTTTTCTTTTTTTCACATCATATCACCTGTTTATCCCTGTATTGGACCAGATTTTTCAGAGAATTAGGATTCATTTTCCTTTTTTTGGCTTCGTCTTTCTGGATCAGGTGGCTTTCTATCCACTTTACATCATCATTATATTCCACTAAAAATATAGGAATTACTGATCCCCGGCCTGTGGTTCTGCAGAACTCTTCGACAATTCCTTTATCGGTATATAGTTTGCCGGAAGATTTCATTTCTTCTATTTTGGTTTCACACCATTCGTTCTTTTGTTCTTCTGAATCCAAAGGTTCCTTTTCACAGAGCCATTCAAAATAATAATCCAGCCGCCCATAGAACTGCCTGATTTGATATAGATAATCTGTCTTCCAATCAGGATTAAGTGCCTCTACAGACCATTTAGTGAGATCGTTCCTGTCAATGATATTATCAATATAATTCAGATCGATGACCATATAGAAAAGCGACCTTATGCCGCTAATGTCATCATCCAAGAAGATATCATACTCATTATTATATCGATCGCTTTCTTCCTCTGTTTCAGGTATCATTGTTCTTACTTTTATGCCGAGAGGATGAAGGATCCATTTTGCCTCGCCATATCTCATAGGAATAACATCACGTGAGAAATATATATATCTTTTGAAGATTTTCGAATTATGGCCGAATATGTGATCGGTAATCTCTAATAATTCGCCGAATAAACCGATAAAAGCATGGAGTCATGACATTTCAAAAATATGGATATCTTTCCGCCTAAATATACATAATATGAGAGCGACCATGTAAGGAAACAAAGTTTTGTCTTCCAAACTATGAATAGATAATTTCTTACGCATTTTATTGGCTTTGCATATCGATGGATTTTAATTTTGAAAAATGGTTTACATAGATTTAATTCTAAAGTATGAGAAATTTCTTTTCTGTGATCCCTAAAATCTGTAGTGAAATACTAGAATTTTTTCACACACAACCTGCAATAACCGTTCACTGGCCCAGGAAACACTCAATACTATTCGCGATACCTTAGATTTCATTGTACATGCTTCCCATGGAGTGATAGAAATTTTCCTTAGAGACTAATTAGTAGGCACAGCGTGGTTCATAGACTCATCAGGGAATGACCAAGTGAAATACTATTCTAACTCTCTAAAATAATTTGCAGAAAGTCTTATATTCTGCACAGCCAACCAGTAATACTTCCCTAAGTCAGTGTTACCACACAAATCTTCATACTCTCTCCGGCAAATTATTCTATCCTGTGTAGTTAAATTTAGGCGATTAAGCTTAAGGGGATATAGAGTTGTTTAAATTAATTAACATTGATCAAACTCTTAGATAAGAAATCAACCTACCGCTTCTTTTCTGGTGTAAATAATAATAGAAAAAGAATGCAGATGAAAGTAAAATCTCTGTCGGGATAGCTAGCGAAAAGATTCTATGATAATGATAAACCCAAAGCATAAAATCTAAGGTGGAAGCAAGTAAAATGTTTGCAACTGAACCACCTATTAAAATAAGAAGATTTAGTTCTTGCTCGTTTCCTTCTATCTCGTAATCAGAAAATAATTTGATCCTTTCTCTCAATTTATCATAGTGACTTTTTATTAGAAATGTTTCCATAGCTATTTCAAGTGCGTTTCTCAGTTCCAATTTTTGAACTATATCTGCATCGTAAAAATTTTTAAAATCGAATGAAGCTTTTTTTAGAAGATCAAACATGATTTTCGCTTTCTCGCCATTTTTAATATGCTCTTCCACTTTAGAGTTATAAGTTATAAATGTTTGAGCCATCGTGCATAATATATCGCCTAATAATATACCCCACGCCGTGTCCCACCTTAAATTATCTTTGCTCAATTCCTTGTCAGTTATTGCTGCTGAACAATAATCAAGGTATGATGGGTATACCCTAATATTTTGAAAATACATAGCGCCCTCTATATCGCGCCTAATTAGATCATTGACTCTTCGTTTAAAAAATTCTTTTCCCCATGTCTCTTTAGAAGACCTCTGAAAAACATTGCACAGAAAAGAGTACCAATTGTTCAGGGCTGGCGTTTCAGATGTAAAGTCATCCTCGAAAAAAACTTTCGTATCAGCTTCTAATTCGTCTTGAGTGTGGCCATTAAAGGATACTGAAAGAGATTCGAATGACAAGAAGGATATCAAATCAGTAACGGCATTCACAAATCTGCATGGTTCGGCGTATTTTTCTTTGTTACGATTTTTCTTGGAATTAATAAACTTACATTCCTCTTTATTTTTTTTGTCTTCTTTTACTTTGTATATTTTTTTCCTGAAATCACCTAGAAAAGATACCCAGATATAAAAGAGCAAAAAAGTCCTAAAACTTATCATATTATAAACCGGCTTATTGTCTTTATCATGATAAAAGTTCCATAGACCAATTAAGTTTTTATCTTTAATTGTTTCTTTGATTAGTTTTACAGTGTCATTGACCGATGAATTTTTAAACGATTGCGAGAGATTAACATATACATCTTTTAATGCAATATTCAAAAAGACTACTTCATCTTGTCTATCATTGGCTGATTCTATTATAAAGCTAAAAGAAGCCGCATTTTTGAGTTTTCCTTTATTATATATATTATAGTCCTTTTTCTTTTTATTATATGTATAAAAATCATCAACATTAAGGTGTAATACAGATAAGATTTTAACTTTATAATTCTTAAATGTATTATCATGTGGTATCTCTAATGGAAAGCTATTGATACTTTCAATTCCGATGTTAATAAAACCATTTCTTCCTTTTTCTGTTAAAACGTTATGTTTACGTGAGGCTATTCTTGTTAAATAATCTTTAAGATCAGTATCAGATTGACTTTTAATGAAAGTATAAATATCTTTGCCATTTTCTTTTTTACATACATTAGTGTTTTTTTTATACACCACTTCGTTCGAAAAGAGGTCTTCTTCAATATATTCTAGTGTTCCTTTATTTTTGGTTTCCATATCTAAACCATAAAGTTCGAAACCAATACAAAAACTTCTAATAACTTTTTTGATATCCACACATAAGTATAGACCAATATATATTTATATTCTTGTTTTTCCTATACTGTTACGGATGTTCATCATTTCCGCCCATCATATGATCACCTCCATTCTAAGTATTTCTTATTGTACAGTTTTTCCATTTAAGTTCCCTAATCCTGTAACAAAATAATAGTTAACGTTGATATATATTACTATCTCTTCTTTAAATACTGTAATACATTTATCCTCTTGCATGTAATGAGAATATGAGTATTTCTAAATTTTATCCTTAGGAGAAGAGTGTGTGACTATGTTTTGAGGGTATTCTGAATTTGGTTTTCAGTGCTATTCTGTATTAACATCTTATAATCCCGCGGGATTAGAATTTATAAAGCTATCCTCACAGAAGTGGTGAACGAAATATGTGATTCATCACATCATAAATGACAATGAAATGTCGACATTGTGGCTGATATGACCTAAATGGGACAATAAAGAATTGGGAATTTGGTATTTGTGATATAAATCGTAGCAGATGTCCCTCCTACAATAAATTATTTAATCTATATGATAGGCTTCGAGGAGGGCATTTTACCATCCCAGAATTTACAAAAAGAAAGAATTAGAAAGATAATAGAACTTTTTCACAAAACTAAACTCGTTCTTGTGTTAAATTTCTAATATGAACTTAATAACATATAATTAATAAAGTTAGGGGATATTCTCTTTGAAAGCTTGATAAGAATCTACAACACTGTAATAAAGGCCTTCTATCAAGGAAAAATGTTTGCTTGCACAAATTATTTTACCTTGCTGATCCATAGGCACAGAATCTAAGGTTCCACTAATGTCTACGTAGCCAAACTTTGTTTCACATACCAAGTAAATTTGTTCCTCAGTTTTTCCAGATACTCTCTTGCGGCGATAGACAATTGCCCAGTCAGGTCTATATCTACCAAGTGGGGTTTTTATGTAATAGGAATCTGGCAGTTTGCTAAATACTTCAACCTGTTCATCAGCAGATGCTTTCTCAGCGAATTTTATTTCAGATTGAGTATCACAGAGTACTTTATCGTATACAGAATTTCCTGCCTCTACAACGTTCGGTCTATACGAAGGCACTTCTTTTTTGAATAATGTATTACTGTATTTTTTATCGGTTTTAAAATAATTGGAATTTCTAACTTCCATCATAATTCTAAGGTCTTTTATTAGATAGGAGACCTTTGAAATAAAATCTTCTGGATTTTTGAAGACTTCGGACGTTTTTTCAGAAGCAATGAGAATACGAGATATAGTCCTTTTTGTGAGTCCAGTTGACGTGGAAAGCCTAGAAACTATGTCAGGTATGTAATACTTAAGCTTCAACTGTCTTACCGGCTCACTTTCCTTCTCCTGGGTAACTATACCTTTCTCGGTAATTTCGATTTCAGCTCTTCTTACATCAATCAACGGCTTTTTCACAATCAAATTTTCTTGAATAGCAAGCCGACTTTTTTCTATTAGCTCGTCTGTGTCAATATTTGAGAAGAAATCTGTTTGAATACTCAACTTCTCCCATATCTTACTAAACTTCTCTTTAAACACAATCTCTCTCAGGTTTGAAATCACCCGTTCTCCGCGGTTCCTGATCGGTGGTAATTTTACTATTCCATCTTTAATATAATCATTCTGAAGGGCACGAGCAAAGTCTTCATAGCTTTCATTAGCTATAACTGTTAATACATTTAATGATGAATCTTCAAACCTCTCTCCTTCTTGATTGACCGGAATTCTTAGTCCTCTACCAATAGTTTGTCTCTTTGTCACCTCTGAGTTAGTTATTCTTAAGGTGCATACGTTGAAAACGTTGGGATTATCCCATCCTTCACCCAATGCGGAATGAGTGAAAATGAATGAAGTTGGAGATTCAAACGATAAAAGTTTTTCCTTATCTTTCAGTATTTCGTCTATCTTGTCTTTATCTTGTGAGATACTTTTAAAGGTCTTTCTAGCAGAAAAGTATGCGCCCCTAACATCTTCAGGTTCAACATTTTCCCATCCACTGTATCCTTTTTTCAGTCTATTGAACGTTTCGTCAAAAAATCTCCTAACGAACAAATATTTCTCTGGGTCAATCCTTGAAAGTTCTTCATCAACACCTGATTTACTTGGATCCAATTCTTGGTAATCAGTTACCTCGTCTACAAAAAATAAAGACAGTACTTTTACACCAAATTCTCTGAGCTTTTCTTGGGTATCTAAATGTGTTTTTATAGTGCTGGATATTTGCTCCTTGGCAACCTCTATATATGTATCGCCAATGGAATCGTTCGGCTTTATCTTTTCACCATCACTCAGTTCCAAGAATTGGTTTCCCTCCACGACGCTTATATTTGAAACGATTAAATCGTTGTAAGATGGATTTCTCGTCTTTTCAGCTAAGGAATCTCCTTTGGATAATGTAAAAGTCTTATCTGTATACCCACCTCCAATTTTGGCCTTAAGAATCACCTTAGCTCTGATCTTGTCTTTGGTGTTCACGCCAATAAGCTTAACAAGAGGGAGGCTCGATTCATGCCTAACAGATGTCCCAATTACGTCAACTTTCTTAACTAACCCTAAATCGTGGGCTTCTGATGGTCCCAAAGAATAAACAAAATGAGTGTTTTCAATGTCTCTATGAGTGGCCGAATATCTTAAAACGAAAAGTGGGTTCATCTCGCTTATAGCACTTCCTGAAAGCTCCGAAGACATCTTATGTGGTTCATCTAAAATTACCACAGGTCGCGTAGATGAAAGCATATCCATTCCACTTTCTGCATTAAGTATGTCATCCCTTCCTTTCGCGTAAAGTGTATTAATTTCCTTTTTGTTGAAGGATTGAATTGTAATAATCATTATCTCCAAAACTCCTGATCTACAAAATGAAATCAAGCTATTCATCTTGTCAGACGAAAAAATTGAAAAATTATAAGGTATACGATCATAAAGTCTTTGGAAATGAGGTCTGGTTAACCTAAGAGTTTCTGAAACACCTTCTCTTATGGCAACCGAAGGAACGACAATAACGAACTTCCTCAGACCATAAAGCTTATTTAGTTCTAGTATTGTCCTTAAATATATATAAGTTTTTCCTGTTCCTGTCTCCATTTCTATATTGAAATTAGGACGGTCGTATAAGCTAGGTCCCTTAAGATTAGATACTTTACTTACATCAAGGCCGTTTCTTCTTTGTACTTTTTCAAGATTCTCGTTTAAGGTTTCTTTGGAAGTTAGCACTCCATTGCTATTAAACGAAGAGAAATCTTCATCTTCTGCTTTCCCAATCACACCTTGCAGCAAATCGGTCACTGATCGAATTGCTTCCATTTGATAATCTAGGTTAGATATGAACTTCAGCTTTACAACCATAATTACCCCTTTAAATAGTCTCTACCATCATCATTCTCTCAAGGTTCACTTTTAAAGTATCTGTAAGGGAAGCATCGAGAAGAATTAACTTGTCATCTATTGATAGTCCAAGTTTTTTGACCGCTTCAATATCCAATGAATTATCTAAACATACCCAGACAGATTGCTTTTCATCGTATAACTTATAGAAAACTTGCCCGGATTCCTCAAGTTTGTCAATTTTTGAGCTAAGCTTAAATCCTTCACGAAGCATGAGTTCATACAAGATAGATTCTTTATCAGAATTGCTAGCCCCTGTCATACCTTGTTCTATGTATTTATCCAAGGTTTCTGAATCAGTAACTTCATCGGGATCCCAAACAAACATATTTGATGGGGCAAGCTTGAATACCTTGAAACCAAAATCCGGGTTATAGTCCTCATCAGTATCCTCTAAATCAATATCTTTCTCTATTCTTTTAGCGGCTCTCCGAATCCTTTCCATGCTGACTTCTGATATTGTCTTATATCCGAGCATTT
>JAKAYH010000065.1 GCA_021826835.1 Thermoplasmata archaeon
GTAATGTATGTGCTTCCTGCAGGACTGACACCAATATTTCCGGTTATGGATGTGGTTCCGGTTGTTGATATGCCTGTCTTCGCAAGTATGGTATACTGGGCTGCAGTTCCAAGTTCAACTGGTGCTATGGAGACTGGCTTCATGGCAACAAAGGCTATCGCTTCAGCCACAGCTGAGCCACTCACGTCAACACTACCAGTAATGGGTGATGCTGAGTATCCTGAAATATTTCCAACAGTGAATGAATGCGTTCCATTTGCCACATGGAAGCTGATCATGCCTGTTGTGGAAACTTCAGCGGACCCACTGAGTGATACGTTCCACTGTATTCCACTGGCTAGACCAGTCTCAGTGAAGGAAACATTGTAAAGGCCAGATGATACATATGGTGTACCAGTAACACCTGAGCCTGTGAAACTGCTGGACTGATCAATAACATACAGACTCGATGATACCATTAGTATAAGGGAGACTGCTATTGCTAAAATTACTTTCTTATTTATAATTTTATTAATATGTTTTTTATACATAATTAATCATGACGCCTGAGCCTATAACCTTATATAAAAAATACAAAATATTATAAAAAAAATATATAATGCATTAAGGTCTAAAAGTACTGTTAAATCAATGAAATACCTAGATATTAGTTTAATACTAACTATTTGTATACATAACTAATATCTAGGAAAAACTGAAGAAATGTATCTTCTGTTTTTTTAAAGCTAAATATCCAAACACGATTTCAAATGGCCATTAACTACAATTTCAAAAAAATTATTAGCACGTATGAATAACTTGAATACCTATCCAATTTAGTTATCTGGAAGCAGAAAGATATATTGATCTAATCTTTTCAAAGCCCCCTTTACAACTGAGCACACGACGCCTGCAGAATGCTGACCATATGATAATTATCTATTCAGTTATAAATCACGGATTAACAAGTAATTTTTAACTATTATACTTCACAACGTACCTTTAAATTTTTTTCACAAAGAAAATCCATCTCAAAACGTCTTTTATGCCCCAGATCAATCAACGGACATCTAAATTAGTGCGGGTGATCTGGTACAAACCGATGTGGGTTTTGACCTACGGGTTCATGGCGTCACAGTTATGACCATTCCAGGTGATGAACTAATGGGTATTCTGCTGGGTGAGGAGGATTGCGGTGAGATTACCGTTTGAAGACCCGAAATATTCAAAGGGAAAATACGACGCATGGCTAATGCCGTGGATCAGGAAAAGAATAGCACAGAACAAGGATGTTCTTGGGCTATTTGTAGGCCCATTGGCCGTGGTAAATCTTACACCGCAATGGAGCTCGCATATACCTGCGATGTAACAATGACAGCAGACAGGGTCATGTTCGGTGTTACTGAGTTCGTGGATTACGTGATCGACTGCAAACTCAAAAGGGGCAATGCGTCAATCCTTGATGATGCAGGTGTATTCATGAACTCACGAGACTGGCAATCAGTCCAGAACATAGCCATATCCGTTGTGGCTCAGTCATTCAGGTACCGTAATCTCATAACATTCATAACAGTTCCAAAGTGGAACTACATTGACTCACAGACATGAGGCCTAATCAATATCTTCTTAGAGGCAACTGAACAACAGGGTGTTTTCAAGATCAAGATACCAAAAACAAACCCGTTCAACAGGAACGATGACTTGCTCACCTATCCAATAACCCAGACACCTAACAAGGCATGAGAACTAGGAATGTATATGTCAAGACTGTTCACTTTGACATGCCACCTAAATGGCTCTACGAATCCTATGAGGAAAAGCGGGGTATTGAAATCAGAAAGAAGCAGAGAGAAGTCCAGAAGCTGTTGCACTCACTCACAGACAGCAGGGATAGGGAAAAAAAGGACAGAAGAGGTGTGTCTCAAAACTCACTCAAGAACCTAAAGCAATTCAGGGCCGAAAAGCCCACCGAAACGTCACCGAAACAATCACCGAATCAAAACCAGTAATTTCCGATGTTTCTCCCGAAAACCTATAGTGCCTCCCGTATTACTTAATTTTAAAAGACAAAGTTTTTTTTCTGTCGTGTGTACATGAAGAAAAAAATACCGATTTATTCGTTACTGCTTAATTTTAACCAAATTAATTATATGATACAACCGATAGCGTGCTGATCAAAGAGACACGCCCGATAAGAGGCCATAACCATTCAAAATCGGTGAACCCGTCTAATCATAATCTGGTTCAGTGATTTACTGAACCGGTGATGACTAACCATACGAATAGCCATTATCGATAATCATCGAAATCCATGATATCGGATACAGTCCTGAATTTCCTAAAACTTACCTGCCAATGTCCTTATTGAATTCTCTTGCTGGTACCATGCCTGATAGGATTAAGAGTAAACAAAATCAGATGGCCTGTAACGGTGCATTGACATAATCTACATAATCCCAGTGAATAATGCATTATTATGTTACTGATTCTTACTTTATTAATATTCAGCCTTACATTAAAAAAGATTTGAGGCAAACCCTGCCGTTAGATGATGCGGGGTTTTCTCCACAGATAAGTTTACAGTAAGTAACTGCGTGGGCAAACCTGACAAATTGAGTTACAAAGCCAATTTCTCAAGGCGTGGAAATTTTCCAGGAAAAGCGTCTATAATAGATTTGAAAAGTGTAGGTTCATCCTTGAAATTACAAAGTGACCTATCGATCCTTGTAAATTTACCTGCATTCCTATACTGTTCTGGAATTTTGATCCTGATGGCTGACCAATCGTAGTTCGTAAATTCCCTGCCGTTAAAACCATCAAATTTATTGAATTCTTCAAAGATGTCCTCAATTGGAATCTCAATAAACATTGGGTCCGGCAGGGCTATGGCATAAATTAAAGAGGTATTAATCCCGGTGCTGTTCAGCTTGAGTAATGTCTTTACCTGGTGACTGTTTATTTCGTTCTTGTAATCAACAATCGGGCCGTATTGACTCTTTATCTCACTCACTATTAGTTTATGGTCATGGATTCTTAAAAGTTCCAATCCGTTTGAAGAAACAATGTTGGATATGGCCAACATCAGGATTTTCTTATTAAACATATTACCCATATCGCTTGAAGAAAAGGCTTTCTTTAACACCTCTAAGTAACCTTGACCAGCGAAATTATCTTTACTTCTAATGATTTCCATAACACGCTTTTTCAACGGTTCAACCTCTATATCAAGAATCCCTACCAACGATTCCAATTGCTTAAAGTCTTCATCTGCCAGTTCAGTAAACCATTCAAATACATGGGAATGAGCATGGTACACTGTAAAAGTTCCATCGATACTGAGATGCTTTCCTATCAAGTTCTCAATGTAGAACCCGAATGGTTGCCTGAATCTTTGCTTCATGGTGGTATCCATATTCAATCTAAGAATAATCATCATGTGAGATAAATCTTATGGCATTGAATTTAGCGTTCCGATAATTATGCTTAAAACGGGTTCATAACATTAACCTTTAACATTGCCATAACAAGATTCATCTGCTAAAAACAAGGCCCATTATAAACTACTTAAATGGCTTTTTAGATTCCTATTATTCTTTTGCCAATGTTCTCAATATATTTGGTTATCTTCTTTGAAGTTATAATGTGGTAGTCTACTGTGTAAAATTTCCTTGCATCCTGATCCGCACAAAAGAATGCCAGAATGAGCCTGTCCGACCTTTGCACGAATGAATCTCTTATTTTCATGAGATTATCAAAATGCGTCTGCCAGTCGTTTCCAGCGTTGTCAAGACCGAAAACTACTATCTTCTTTTCAGTTATCAACCCACTAATATCCATCATTTTGATTGTAACGGAATCCCATGTAATCGAATTGGTATAAGGAAAATTAAGTACACGGTTTAAAACCTCTCCCATGGCGTATTTACTCACTCTATACACATCGTTATACCAGTTATCTCTTTTAATTTTGACCCTGACGGCTTCGTGAATATCCCTATTGTCTGGAATCAGGTAGTTTAGAAGGAAGTTGGCATCAACATGATAAATGACAGTATCTGACATGATAATAATACTGCTTACAGCATGCCCAATCTCTTAATATCTTCATAAACAGAATCAACATAATCTGCTGCCTTATTCTCAGACCTGAGAACATCAACCTTAAATTCCTTAGTCCTTGCAACTGCTTTATCTGTGTTGTACGACTCTGAGAACATAACGATTGTAGATGCAATTTCCAGCCAGGTGTTATCTTTTTCAGAAAGGATATTTGCTAGTTTTTTAGATTCTTCTGACATCGGTTCATCTGACTCAGAATAAGAGTCTGTATTTAAACTGTAATACTCTTTAGCCAGCTCCTTTGAATATGGCCCTCTGAGATATAGGGAGTATGGATATTGAAACTCCTTTGTTTTCTTTTCGATCAGGAATACAATTTTTTGAATCCTTAACCTGTTGTCAAAGTTTCTATTGAATCTGATTACGTTTTCTTCAGATTGATCGACAGAATCAGAAATGTCCTCTTTAGAAATACCAATAATCCTCATCAGCTCAGATAATTTTCCTGTCAACTTCATCCCCCATTTTTCATTTTACACATTATTCGTAAATAGATATAGTTTGCTTTTTTCATCAACAAATTAATGATTGCCGTAGATAATGCAAACCATCATGTCAGAATTTCTATAAAAATCGTTACTACAGTAACGAAAAAGATAATTTATGAGGAACAGAGACCAAAAGGACACTTGGAATCTAGCCAATACGTTTGTTGATTGCCATAATAATGTGTCTTCTACAGTGTTACAGGATTGCCAGGTCGTTTGAATAGTATCATATCTTGACAATCTATAATATTCCGCAAAGCTGTAATAAATTAGAAGTTTAGAGTGAGTGATTAGGGCTTAGGTTATAAGAGGAGGATTAACACATCTTGCTTTTACTGATTTAGCATAAGCGTATGGCGTCCCTGATCACACAATCCTTAAACAAAAGGAACACAACCCGACCGCATTTAGTACATGGAGACGGGATTTCTTCGTCTACAGTTCAAAAATAGTATAACCCGGAAGTCAATCCTTTATATGGCTCGACTTGAGCCATTCCATATAAATTGACTTCATAGTGTTCTATTAAATATGTTGACTCGCCATTAGTATCCTTAAGGACGGGAAAATCACTATCAATTGGCATCCCATTTTTCAAGTATCTCTTATTTACCATAATGAGCCTGAATGTGAAAACCTCCTGCTTATCATTATGGTAACTATCATCGTGATTCACATATAATAACCTAGCAATGTGTACCTTATGCTTTCTTCTCAGATATCTGATGGCATAAATGATCGGAATTGCAATATAAAACGATAGAATTAATGAGAAAATAATAGTTTCCTGAAAGCCTCCACCGAAAACGGATATGAGAATTGGAACAACTAACAAAAACATTATCTCATAGAGCCTAAAAACATTAAGGAATCTGATAGTATTATTAACTCTTGTTCTAACCTCGTAGTGATCTACAGTATGCTGAGGATTGTCAATTTTATGCAGCAATGCATCTTCAATAGAAGTCATATCAACTTTGCAGGAATTACAAAAGGGAAACTTCAATAAATACAAATACCCCCTATGCTCATTAGTCATCTTCGTATTCGTTCTACTTACCATATAATGCAATACGAGAAAGACAAAAGAGTTCAACGCCACGAGAAATGTAAACAGTTCGCTAAAGATTAAAGCTGAACTCCGTGAAATCTCAAAAAATGTGAAAACCAGCCCAACATCAACCAACCCGAGCTGTAATATTGTAAATTGGAAAGATAAATTGTTGCCTAGTATAAACTTCGAATCTGGGCTCATCCCATCCAATAAGGGATGGTTCTTCTCAAAAACTATAGACCTTAGAATTTTAAGTATATCTACGCGGTAGTCTTTATCCGTCACGTTGGTTAAATATTTGCATTTATTAAAACAGTTTGTAAATCTAACCAACGTCGTTCACGGATATAATGATCCACCTTTCTCAAATCAGGAATTCGGTCTACGGAACTTATTCACAATTCCGTTATATTCTTTCAACCAGATGTGCGTCCTGATTGATGTATGGGGGTCAATGAAAAATGACTAAGATAGTTTCTTCAACAGCGTTTTAAATGATGTGCTGGGTTCTTATTCAGAAAAACCAGTAAACTGTGATAGATACCTAATTCTCCCTAATGAAGATAACCAAATGCATCAAGGAACTGCATAACTATAATTTAATATTGCTACGATCCTTTTCTTGCCTGAAGCTCTTATTATTCTTTCTTAGGTTCAACTACCTTTGCAATCTTCGACCCCTTAATTCTCACGATTCCTATGTGGGCAATTGACCATGATTCAAGTGACCCTTTATTTTTTATTTTTGCATTTTCTCTGGCCCCTATAACATAAAAACCGTTTTGAAAAAGTTCATTTATCAGATTAGAAATTCTTAATTGAATTTTTGGTCTTTCCGATAAAGGTAACATTTGTAATATATCCAGAGCTTCTAGTTCTTCATGGAGAGAATCAATCAACTCGCTTTCCTTTTCACCATTTGGATCATCATTGGAAATGCTTAAACTGTAAGCTCCGTCTACAATATTAACGAACTCTGAACCTGTTGATATAACATGCAATGGGAATTCTTTATTTCTATACACAGTCCCTTCATTATGTAGTTCTCTAGGATCAGTGATCTTTTCAATAGCTTGTTCGTGTTGCCTCTTAATTTCTTTCAACCTTTCGACGCTATACGATACCACATTTTTATCAACAATTGAATGATGATTCGGGCATAGAAGAATCAAGTTGTCATATGAATCATATTTGTCCATGGCTTTATATCTAGGCCCGTTAACTTGCCTGCTTACTATGTGTGCCTCTTCACCTAAAACGAAATTCTTCCCATTTTCAGTATTCAAAGTAAGAGCTTGCTCGCAAATTGAACACCTGTTCCCAGCCCTTGTCCAAAGAATCTTTCTGTCAGAATCCTTGATCATTTATTACAATATTGTGGCTATAATTAAAGCTTTACCTTAAAACAAAACTAGATTTTAATAATACACATTAGGCGAACAGATCAATAATCCGATACTTTTGATCTTAACTATTTTGTGTGTCTCATGGATTTAATAACTGTGAATATATCGGCTTTGATTAATGTTCCAATAGACACTGAGTGATCATCAAAATTATTTTATCGGCAAATGCTTTAGCGTCTCAGCTTTCAGCCCTTCTAGGGCTTTTGCCTTGACATAACCACCTAAATGACTGTCTGCCATTTATATATCATTTGAACCGTGCGAATAACCGATCAGTACCCATAAAAAAATACTTCTACTGCCTATAATAATACCGTTTTGTGTAGGTATACTACCTTGATTGAATATTAAAACTGGAGAACCTGATGACCATGGATATGAAGTCACATCGAGCAAACCCATGCTTTTACCGTTGAACTCTATTCCAGGGTGATAAGCGGTGATCCCATTTCTTATTAGTAGCAACCCAGTTTTATTGTCTGTTAGTCCTTCTGGGAATCCCATAATAAAGACTTCCTCAAAGGATGTGAGTTCTATAAGTTTTGTATCTGGGAGTGCCACACTGTCTGGAGTTACTATGATGATCGGGTTTTGTGTCATTTCTTTAAACTTCAAACGGTTCAGTAGAATTCCGCATAGGTCAACATCTTTATCCTGATGATATACAACACTATTTTTCAGGTTTACAATATTCATCCACTCTGCCTTTAGCAATGTAATATTCGGGCTTCCATTTTTATAAATGCCAAAATGCATCAGAATCCATGCATCATTCAAATCATCTAATACATGTCTACAGGTAATGAATGCATTAAATGTTCTATCACCTGATGAGTTAAAGGCATAAAAGAAACCAGTCCCGCTGGTGTTACTTCCTCACTGGGTCATTCCTCTTATCTTGACAGTGGAGAATGAAAATTGATTACTTATTATGTTTTTAACTTCCATCATAGGACTTACACATTCATGGTTTTCCAATGACACCCCAGTTGTTTTTAAATTGTTCGTAATCTTTTGGCTGAAACCAATAACTCTTCTTGTCATTTTTTAGCCCTTCATGGATCAGTGGTGTCGCTTTCGATGTATCTACAATATAGAGATTTGGCACCTCAAAGACATTATTCACAATGAAAATGTATTCTGCTATGAGGCTATTGAGGTTACTACCGAAAGGAGCTGGATTTCTCTTAGAAAGGGCCTTCACTTGTATTGTATGCGAATTACCCCCTTTTTTATCGTATATAACAATGTCCACTCCTCTGGCATTACGGGATGTAGGCATTGCATTCCATCCTTTCTTACTTAATTTATATCACACATAATAGAGACCGATGTTCCCTACCAACTGATTCCTACCAGCACCACTATCTTCACTTGAACCATTAATCATGAAAATCAAATAAACAATACAATATAAAAAGTTATTGTGCAAGGCTTTAAGTGGTAAGCGTGTAAGATCAATTAGTTTCAAAATGATATGCTAATCTTTGCTGTTCGGCAGTTTGTGGCTAGGTACTTGCATTATATACAATCTTGCACACTTTCTATGAATCGGTTAATAAGTTATTTAGAAAGGAGACTAACACATTATGTATATTAGAGGGAATCATTAACAGGATCATTAAAGAAACTGGATAAAATAAATTTTGTCTTGATGCCTCTCTGCAAGAAATTAATCAGATGTCACAATTATAGAACAGCAAGAAAGACAATGTTGATTAAATCAATGTAATTATTAGCTTTTATCATGGCTTCACAGAACCGCTAATGCACTTTAATGATATTATACCGTAAAGTAAACGCCTGCCCTGAAATATCTTAATAGAACTGTATTACCAAAATATTTTGCCAGTCACGATTGGAATTAACAGAACTCCAAGAACCTGATTGTGCGAAGTCATCTTATCATGATCTCATAAACAATTTTTGTTAAGAAAATTTATCTCAAAATAACCTATCTTTTAGGTCACTCATTGAACTTTTACAAGAGTGCGGGTGCCGGGATTTGAACCCGAGGCACGAGCTTGGCAAGCTCGCGTGTTACCAGGCTACACCACACCCGCTCCGACCCCTTATAATTAGAATAGTAATAAATTTTAGGTTTAATGATCTACCTGATCCCTTCCAAGGTCTCCATACTGGAAATTATTTCCCATCCAACTGTCCATATGGTCAATTCATCATCAAATATGGAGATTG
>JAKAYH010000066.1 GCA_021826835.1 Thermoplasmata archaeon
ATGTCTGTTTTGTCATAGCAAGTTGTTATGATGATGCATCATGAAAATTTGATTAAATGATATCTAAGAAAATGATGCTTTTGAAAAATATCAGCATATTTTGTTCAGTGCCCTAATTTAGGTAGGTATAATTGACCTGCCTGTTTTCAAGTGCTTCTTAAATCTTTTATAAATTAGTCTTGAATATAAATAATCATCCGAAAACTATGGCATAGAATAAACCCAAAGCACCGCCTATAACCATTGCGTAGCCCACGATGAGTTGAAGGTTTAATTTCCTTTTGTTGGAATACATGATAGTTATAATGTGCTCAGACTATTTATTCCTTTCTTCAGCATCGAGAATTATTGCCAGTCCCCCACTTAAAACTGCAGTTGCAATCCATACTAACCCTGCAAATAGTTTTGTTAGGCCAAAAATATTTATTATCCCATTTGCAGCAGGTATAGAAAACACTTCAAATGCTGCAAGTAGGCTTAACAGAGAAACACCTCCAAGGACATGTTTAAAAATCAGTAAAATCTGGTGAAAAATTAGGTTGCCATTGAATCATAGCAGACCGAAAACCCAAAGAAGCCCTATTCCTCCAAAGGCCATCAGTATGAGTCCAATGATATTGTAGGAGTTCATCCCTCGCCTACCTTGCCTATTCTCAACATTCATATAATAACCAATCCCTCGTTCTATATAATTATTTCTTCTCTTCTCCATAGAGATAGAAAGCAGCTCCGCCTGAAAGTGCAGCCATAAATATCCACAATGCTCCTGCATAGGACCTTTTGAAATAGAACAGATCTATAATTCCATTTACAGCAGGGATTGAAAACACTTCAAATGCTGCAAGAAGGCTTAACAGAGAAACACCGCCAAGGACATGTTTCAGCTTTATGTGAAATGAACTGTCCGCTTTATTCCACTTTTTTGTTGTATATTCTTTTACAGCAGCCTTTCCTCTTGCTACCTTCTTACCGGATGTTCCTTTTGATTTGGTGTTTCCTGGCATAGTTATCCCCCTATGCTTTAAGAAAGATTGAAAATTTTAACCATGGTCGGAACGCAAGAATTATTATATCTATTTAATTATCTGATATCATGGAAAATGTATTACTACCAGATGAAGTGATTAACTCTTTTAAGAAATTTAAGCGCAATTATGAGGCAGCTAACAGTATGTACAATGAATTGAAGGAACACGTGGGCAAATATGTTGCAATTGATAATGGAAGTGTTATTGGATTCACTGATACTTACCAAGATGCTAAGGAAAAATTCGGAAACATTGACGGTGTTTTCATAGAGCTAGTAACTGACAAAAACATTTTTTGGATCCTTTAATTATCAGGAAACCCGTTATGGAAGTTATAGATTTAATATTTGATGAGAAGAGAAACTTATTTTCAATTCCAGTTATATTGACAAAGAAAACTTTGCATGAAATGGGCGACATTCCTGGAAAGTTACATAGAACCGTGTGGTGCAACGCAATTATGTATTTAGATACTGGTTCTAACTTAACATCGATTACTGCAGATGAGGCGGAAAGACTATATCTAAATCAAAAAGCTTTTAAGAATGAGAGAGTGGGTGGAATAGGGGGGTTTGTGGAAACTCCGACAACGAATGAAGTAAAGATTAGTGTTATGAGCAGAAATTCCACGATAAGTTTAAACCTTGATAAAATTGCCGTTCATTCATCCCATATAAAAAAGAAGATTGAAAAGAAGCAGGGGGTGTATGTGCAAAGGGGAGAAGAAATGATAGAAATGATATGCCTGTTTGGTTTAGATGCGCTTGAAAAACTTGGAGGCGTGTTAGAGATAGATGTTAAAAATAAATCAGGAAAGATAATCATTTAGAGATTTCCTGAGTTTTCTTATCTTTTAGGGCCATCTGTATAATAGCTGTTAGAATCCCTGTTCGTTCAGTTTCCGGCATGTTTCCAATTAGTGCCTTTACCTTTTCATCTATTAATCCTTTATTCTCCAGCTCCTTCTCTATGTGGTCCTCTCTTTCCTTAAGCTCCAGCGTTGCTTCAATTGTTAGGGGAAGCCAGCACTTACGGCAATAATTTCCATCAGAGGGGTTCGCTTCGCCGCACCTGGGGCACTTAACCGGCTTGGGTTCCGCTATGCCATTGTCCTGTACTTCCACGCCATAAGCCTTCAGAATGGCTGTGTCAGTCTGCTTTCCGGAAAGGTGTACATAGGTTGCCATTTGCTTGGTCCCGGGAACCCATCCCATTTGCGCTTCTAACGGTGCCTCAGCTACCCTTGAAGCAAGGATCGATGCCCTAGTATGCCTAAACAGGTGAGGATATATTCGTTTGGTTATCCCTGCTCTCTTCGATGACGCCCTTAACGCCTTCCTCACATCGTCATAGGTCATGGCCCTCCCCCTTATTCCTTCGGAGATATTGCAGAATAAAGGGGCATTGATATCATTCCTGCTGGGGTGGTTGTCAAGCCATGCCCTCAGGTAAGGCACAGAATCACCTACGATCCTTACGGGTCTCGTGCCTGTTTTCCCTTCAAACGGGACTTCAAGCACAGCTCCGTAATTGTCGAACCTGGCGCTTTTTATCTTCATTAGCAGCAGCTCACCGATTCTGCACCCGGAATCATAAAGGGTTGAAAATATGGCACGGTCCCTTGCATTATTGCTTGAAGCGATCAAGGCATTGACCTCTTCAACTGTTATTAGATCCGATTGCTGGATCTTCTGCCTTGGCTGCTTTATCTTGACGTCCTCAAACAGAGCTTCAAATTTCTTCCTAGGAAGTGTCTTACGGTAAAATTTCCTCAGCATCTTGATGTAAGTGTCCTTAGTCCATTCAGAATATCCGTCATTGAGCTTTATCATGACTTTCTTAATGTCCTCCTTGGAAGGATTGAGGAAGTTATCGGGAATCCATCTTGCTGCAACCCTTAGACGCTGATAATAATTCATTCTCCTTCTTTCCCCTATATTCTCCAGTATAAGGTCACCGTCCACGAAGCCGGTAATTGCCTTCTTTACATTCTCAGGTATCGGTTCCTTGCTCAGCATTTTTCTTTCGTATTCGATCGTCAGGTTCGAGAATCCCATGTCATGATCAATCGTCAGGAGGTAATAAAAGTATGGTAGGGATATGGACTTCAGGTTTATATCCCGTTCGGGGCGTTTTATATTACAATGGTTCACCTTGTTTTCGGAACCATTGATGTATGGTTTACCATCAGTTCTTTCATGGCCCATAATGTGTTGAGGAAATTAAATAAAAATAGGTGGGATATTATTTATTTTTGCCCATGAGAAGTTTTCCTGTCTTAGGCTTAATGTCATCGGCTTTCTCAGGTTCTCCTACTAAATTCACCGTTTCGCTTCTTTCCTCGTGATACCTGTTGTCATTCGGCTTAAGAGATATTGCCACATCGTAGTTTTTTATAGCCTCTTCGTACCTTCCCAGGAGTTTTAACAAATTGGCCTTTCTGTAGTGATAATCAGGATTGCTTTTGTTAATAGCTATCGCTTTATCATACTCCTTTAATGATTCCTCATATTTTCCAAGATTGTTTAAAGAATATGTCTTCTTCACATAGAATTCTGGATTTTTTGGGTTCAAAGATATGGCTTTATCATATTCCTTAGCTGACTCTTCAAATTTTCCTATTGCGTTGAGAGATGCTGCTTTATTATTATAATAGTCAGGATTATTTCCATTTATAGATATTGCCTTATCATATTCCTTGATAGATTCCTCATATTTTCCCAATCTTATGAGTGCATGGCTCTTTTTAATGTAGAAATCAGGATCTCTGGGATTAAGGGCAATGGCTCTATCGTATTCAACAATGGCATCATCGTATTTTCCCAATGACTGAAGCGCCCATGATTTTCGAATGTGATATTCAGGATCTTTAGAGTTTATTGCAATTGCTTTATCATATCCGGCAACCTCTTCATCATATTTTCCAAGCATGTGCAAAGTCTCTGATTTATACATATAGAAATCTGGGTCTTTTGAATTCATCCCTATGGCGACGTCAAAGCTTTTAATCGCTTCTTCGTAGTTTCCGATTGCATACAGAGTCTTTCCCTTATTGAAATAGTACTTTGGATCCTTTGATACATCTGTCATATTAGTGATATTTGGAATTTCATTATCTATTTTTTAACTGTCAGTTCATTGCGAAATTTTCAAATGGCTTAAATATACAATAATCACAGATTTCAATTTACTCATTACGATTCTGGCAGCCCTCATTATTGCAATGAATTGAAAATTCTATTTGATTCATCGTCTCAGATTAAATATGAAATTTTTTTAAATATCTGCTATCTTTAATATCTGCTTTCCGAAATTAGCACCAGTAAAAAGCTTTTTGAAAACCTCCGGAGCATTTTCCAGGCCAAATGTAATTTCCTCTCTCTGTTTTAAACGTTTTTCCTTTAGCCAAATATACAACTCCTTGTGAGCTTCCGCAAATCTCGTGATGAAGTCGCTAACTATGAATCCTTCCATCCTTGCTCTTCTCGAAATTAGATTCGCATAATTTCGCAACGGATAGAAATTTGTTGTCCCGTAAACCGATATTGCACCGCAGAGCACGATCTTACCATTTCGCTTAATTTTTGAGAGAGCAATATCCAGAAGCTCACCGCCAACGTTATCGAAATACACATCTATTCCTTCGGGAGAAAGTTCCGAAAGCTTTTCAGAAATGTTCACCTTTTGATAATCTATGCAATAATCAAAACCGGCCTCTTCGACAACCCATTTGCACTTCTTTTCACCACCTGCAATACCAATTACTTTTGCTCCAATGATTTTGGCTATCTGACCAGCTATTGAACCAACAGATCCAGCTGCACTCGAAACTAAGAAAGTATCTCCCTTTTTGACTTTTCCAATGTCTTTAACCCCGAAGTATGCACTCATTCCTGTGATTCCAAACAGGCTAAGTGAATACCATGGAGGATTTACAAATTCTATTGGATTTATACGATTGACAAAGGACCCGTTTGATATGGCATACTCTTGCCAACCAAACAAACCAGACACAAATTCTCCAACCTTGAATTGATTATTCTTTGATTCCACGATCTGGCCAACAGAAAATGATCTAACGACTTCTCCAATCTCAATTTTATCAACATAGGTATCCCTCTTCATCCAGTTAAGTTGTGTTGGATCGAAGGAAAGCCAGATGTTTTTGACCAAAAACTCTCCGATAGCTAATTCTGGAACTTTCAATTCCATCATTCTAACGTTCTCATTCTCAAAATAATCTTTTGGTCTGCTAACGAGTACCCACGCTTTATTGGAAATTTTCATAATTCATTAAGAATAATCTTTAGAATAAAGTTTGTTTTTTATTGTGGGTTTAGATAAACTTTTACGCATTGAATTCTTAGGTTTATCAAAGTGACATCCCTACCAAGCTAATGTCAGGGGCTCCCGTATGATTAAACTCATATCGTTAATTTTTTCTCAATTTTAATTGATAAAATCGCCATTGAAGTGACTAATCCAAACATCATAAATGTGATCCAAATTATAATAGGAAAATTTTGGAACAATTGGAGGAGTGAGGTTCCAATCAAAGGCCCAAATGGAAGAACAAATCCGTTTACCATAGAATAGGTTCCAAAATATCTACCTCTATTCTCGATGTTGGACATCTTGGAGATAATAGCTGACGCCATTGGTAGAATCATGTCCTCACCTATGCTTAAAATCGAAACTAATATTCCTATCATATAGAAATTTGTGACTACGCTGAATAACAGGTAAGATATGGCATAAAGTAAAAGTCCTATAAAAATAACTTTGATCTCACCTATTTTATGAGCTACATTATTGACCGGTACTTGAAACAAAACGACAATTACTGTATTTAAGGCAAATAAAATTGATATTTCAATAGGTGTCAAAAGGTCATAATTACTGAAATAAATTGGAAAAATAGGAGTTAAAAACATCAATGAGACCAAACCTGAGAAGGCCAGCACAATGGAAACTTTAAGTAAATTTCTATCTTTTGACATTTTAGTTGTTTCACGTATCCTATTTATTCCTAAATTTGCTGATTCAGGAACGTATTTTAAATATACGAGGAATTCAACAAAAGCTCCTAAAACTGGGATTGCAAAGAAAATTAAGATGTTGTAAGAGTATGCAATTCCTGCGAATATCATTCCAATTCCAATTCCAGCATTGGCCAACATACGCTGCCTACCAAAAGCTGCAATTCGTTGCTTTTCATTAGATACGTCTGAGGTAATAGCACCGTTCAGAATCCTCTGCATAGAGATGGCTAAGCCTGTTCCGTAGAATGAAATGATAATAAATATGACCGAATCATTGAAAAAAACTAAAAATAACATGGAAGTGAAGGAAATTAAAATAGTGAAAACTGTCATAAGCATGAGTGTTCTTCTTCCCATCTTATCTATGAGAATACCTCCGTATACTCCCACCGGTATTGAAAGGAATCCATATCCCATGAAAATAAGCCCGATATCGAAGTAGCTGAGCAGTTCTCTTTGTGAGAAAAAAAGCGTGAGAAGTAGAAATAACGGAAATCTGCTGAATCCTCTTATAAAACCAGCAAATGACAATGCATTTATGGACGAATTTAATTTTTCTATCTGTTCACCTGTTGTAATCTTTTTGAAAATTCCAGACAATTTCAAAACCTGTTTATTAATGGCTGTAATTTTGTATTTACTCTTCTATGAAAAATCTTAAGATATTCCTTCATAATGTATATTCTCTCTTTGATTGATCTTCTTTTCAAATGACTTCAATAATCTCTTTCCAGGGTTCAGTTTTGCCAGATTTATTTTCCGTACCTTCCCATTTGTCTTTTTTTCAATACTTATTGTCTCCATTTTTTAACCCTCATACTTCCAATTATTTTTCTCGCTGTTCTTCGTTTTCAACCTGACGGTGCATATGCGTTAGTAGTTATACAGCTTCCTTTAAATGATTCGTAAACCTTTTTTGTCCTAATGAATTTAATTATTTAAGATCATTTAGATGGTGAATAGTATGGCCCCTTCATTCATTTTAATTTATAGCCTAATTTATAAAATTTGTATTAAACTTTTATCACTTTAATTTCATCCTAATTTTGACGATGGATCATTTTTCTTCTATTAAACATAGGATCCCAATATTGAATCGTCTGCCAGTGCCACTGCATACCCGGCGATTGCTCTTAAATCCCTTACGATCAGAGAGATCGTGAGCCTGCCTTCCATATTAAGCAGAGATTTACTCTCCATGATTTTTTCGTACAATTGCCGGATATGAATCATTGAATCCATAACCCAGGATGTTTTTGAGATGTCTTTAGTAACAAGTGAGTTAAATGCATTCAATACCATTCTGGATGTAAGTTCCTCAATTTGAAGAAGATCACTTACAATATCGGTGCTGAGTTCATTTTGAAATTCAGAAGAATGCTGGGCCGTTCTCATTGCGTAATATGATATCCTGCCCATCTCCCTTATGGCTACAGTGTAAAGGGTGGTATCCGTAAGGTTTTGAAGACCAAAATTACTGCATAAACTTTTATCTTTTCCCGCAAGTATTATGAGCCGAAAAAGTAAGCGATATGTCCTGATTAATTCCTTTCCCCTGTTATAAGCATCATTTGAGAGAAAAGAACCCTGCTTTTGAAGTGATATGATGGAATCGGAAAGAACTGCCATGGAATTCCTCAAAAATTTTTCCATTGAATTGAAGAGATTGAATTTGTAAGGATCAATGAGGTTTTGCAATAGAATACGATCAGAATATTCTTCAGATATTTCTATTCCGATCAATCCCTTTAACGCTTCCTTAACCCAGTCCTTCCAGTCATTATTCGTGGGTTCCGAGCTAAATAATTCAGTGATATCATGCCCAAGAATATATGATGAAATAATGCTTAATTCAAGGGCTTTTTTATCCTTAACATTAGAAATATCTATGGAATGAGCCTCAGTTTCTCTTTTAAGTTCACTGTTTGAGATTATTATTGAACCGTTGTCGATATCCATATTCACCATAGACCCTTTTGATATCTGCATCTCGTCAGCCCATTCCTTTGGGATGGTTATTATGTAAGTGCCACCCACAGTTTCCTGCAATTTTCTAATCTCTCTCATTATATTTCAAAATAATATGTATTATACATATATAACATTTAGTTTACATTCAATATAATCTATGAATGTATGAATAAGTATAAATACATACAACAAGCTTTCAATCTGGTAAAAAATGTCTAAAGCATACATGCAAAATCGTTTAGAAATTGTCAGACCATTAGATCCGGAAAATGCATTTCTATTAAATGAAGAATGCATGAAGTTCCTTGAAGAACTTGTATGTCGATTCAAAAGCACCAGAGATGATTTACTTTCCAAAAGGAAGAATTTGCAGGATAAACTCCTGATTAAGCCCGAATTATTATTCCCGAAGGAAACAAAAGACATAAGAGAATCGGACTGGAAGATTGCGATGCTTCCTGAATACCTTCAGGACAGGAGGGTCGAGATTACAGGACCATCGGGAGATGTAAAGATGGTCATAAATGCTTTCAACTCAGGGGCCAGAGTTTATATGTCTGATTTCGAGGATGCCCAGTCGCCTACCTGGGGTGGTTTAATTAATGGACAGAGGAATCTGTTTAAAGCGGTTAGAGGTACCCTAGAATATACAAACGATGAGGGAAGGAAATATTCAATCGGTGAAAATCCTGCAAATCTCTTTGTCAGACCTCGGGGTATGCATCTTCCTGAAAAAAATGTTCTGCTCGAAGGCACCCCAATACCTGGGGCATTTTTTGATTTTGGTGTTTTCATATTCAACAACGGAAAATATATTGTGGAGAGTGGTAAATTACCATGCTTCTACATACCAAAGACTGAAAGTTACCTTGAAGCCAGATTATGGAATGACATTTTTTCATTTGCAGAGGATTACCTTAAAATCAGAAGAGGGAGCATTAAAGCAACCTTCCTCATAGAGACTTTACCGGCTGCGTTCAACATGGATGAGATACTCTATGAAGTGAGAGAACATTCTGCCGGTTTGAATTGTGGAAGATGGGATTATATCTTCAGTTATATCAAAAAACTGAGAAATTTCAAAGAATTTGTTCTGCCTGACAGAAATAGTGTGAGCATGGACAAGGGGTTTCTGTTAAGCTATTCAAAAC
>JAKAYH010000067.1 GCA_021826835.1 Thermoplasmata archaeon
AACATTCCCACATTCAAATGATATTGCATTTGTCAACGGGATTTATCCTGATTCAATGTATTATTTCAAGGTTATAGCGGTACTGGATGGGGGTGCGACTGTAAACTCAAACGTGAGAACCATTTCATATGAATCCCCTGTATACCTTTTCTTAAATATACTGATCTACATGGGAATTTTATTCTACATTTATGCAATGATTTCTTACGTCAGAGGAAGAAGACGGAGAAGGCAATTAAAGGATTCCTTCCGAGATTGGTAATGTCAAAATGAACCTGATATTTACACAATTTTCATCTCGCGATTAAAAATAATACGATGCGGAGGGCCGGATTTGAACCGGCGAACCCCTGCAGGAATGGACCCTGAATCCATCGCCTTTGACCATGCTCGACAACCTCCGCTTTCTGTTCGCGTTCAATCTGGTAATTGGATGCTTATTAATGTATTTTAGGATTCAATTCATTGCTAGGGGAAAAATTTTAGCTTTACTGATATTCAATATGCAATTGCATTTTATGTGGCAGTAAAATTATAGTACTTGATTCCTAATTATTTTCTTTAATTGGTAAATCATTAATATCTTAATAAAATCAGGGTCTATGTTTGAATCCGTCTTTGAGAGGATCGGCAAAGGAGTATCAAAGAACAGCGGAAAAATAATCGTTATCTGGATAGTGTTGATCGTTTTGATGGGTTACGGTGCACTACTGGTATTTTCACACACGAGCTTTGACATCACTAGTGGGTTTGGCTCCAGTAAAACAATGTCAGGTAATGCTACCTCCGAAGTATCTAAGTATTTCAATCCATCAGCCGCCGGTCAGGCAACAAACACGTCTGAGTTAATAATAGTTTCTCAGAACATTACAACAACAACCTCTCAGGGAATGAATGCACTTATAAGTTTTCAAAGTGAGATGAATAAATACCTGAAAACGACCAAGAATTATACTGGAACGGAAAATATTGTTGTTACCGAAAAGGATACACTACAGAACTATACTGATGGAATGCTTAAATTGATGTCGGCAAACTATAATATAACCAAGACAATGAATCTGGTTGAATCTGGAGTTAACCATACAAATCCTGTTTTCCTGGGTCCAGAAGAGATCTATTATCTCTCATTTGAGAAGGCTTACAGTAGTAATAAAAATATAAGTGAGTCAGAGTCAGCCGCCTATGAGGAGGTAATCCATGACCTACTGTCGGGAAGTCCAGTCTATGATTTACAGCGCACATATACAGGGCTCTTTTCCAATTACGTGAATCAAACCCTAAATACAAAGGACATCATTCATTTTGTTGGCATAGTACAGAATGGTTCAAAGTTTAGTTTGGAAGATAACTCTTTCAATACATCATTCAAAGAATATGGGCTTTACCCCATTGGTCAATTTTTAATTCTCCACCAGAACCTGAGCTCATATTTAACAGATAGTCTGCAGGAAAACGTAAACCTTTCCATTCAGCTTCTTGAAGAGGAATCAGGGGCATCCTTTTCCAGCATAAAGACCCTGATTGTTTCAACCGATAACACTTCCATGGTTCAGTTTGCCAGTCTTTCATATAATTTGAGCCAGCCAGCAACTGATCTCCAGCTTGATTCGTTATCAACTCTACTGTCAGTTAGATCTACAATGAAAGATTTTGCAGGCAACCCACTGTTTGAGGCAAACGCACAGTTCCTTCCAACATATCTAAGTTCAGCCAGGAATTCATCATCTGTATCCAAAGTTGTGAACGAGTTTATGTCTACCTACCCACTGCAGGATATGCCCCTGGTTCCGACACCATATCTTTACCACAATTTTGTAGGCTATAATCACAGTACATCCATATTCATCTACACATTCCGGGGGAATTATTCGGCACAGGTTGGAGACAGAATTCAGTCAATTGCAAACAATGCTACGTCTCTATATAAGGGAAGTAAGTTTCTTGTTGCAGGATCAAATGAACTTGCAAGTCAGTTATCTGGAGAGGTTACGTCAGGTCTTATTAAAGCACTTGGTGCTGGAATACTTATTTCAATTGTTATAGTTGGACTGTTCTTCCGGTCCGTAAAGGCAGCTTTTATTCCTATCCTCATGTTCATGGTGTCAACCATAGTATCTCTCGGGATTGTAGGATATCTTTATACATACGTTTTGCACACAGAAGCATCTTTCATAACTCCAACTTTGCTATTGATCTTCATACTCGGACTCAGTAGCGACTATACGGTCTATATTATGGCCAGGTACAGATCAGAACTCCGAAAGAAAACAGAGAGGCCAACGGTTATGTCCGCAAGATGGGCTGGTCACGCCGTTTTCACGTCTGGTCTTACAGTGATACTATCTGAGGTTGTTCTCTGGCTTGCAAATATTCCATTTTTCAGTGACTCTGGCTTTGCAAATGCAATAGGGGTATCAATTACTCTCCTGGTAGCCAACACTCTCCTTCTTTCCATACTTCACAGATACGGAACTAAAATATTCAGGAAAACCGCTACTGGAGAATTTCATGAAGGAAGCCATAAGCATCTCCATGCCATAGGACTGTTCTCAACGAAATACATCAAAACAATGGTGGCGATTTTCGTAGTGGTATCAATTGTTGGTTTGACAGTTTATGAAGTTACACCTTCGGGAATTGATATACTGAAATTATTACCACAGAGTCCTGCAACATCCGCTATCCAGGTCGTCAATGATAGTTTCAATGGTGATTTCTTTGATAGGGACTTTGAAATAGTTCAGCTCCCACAACCCTTAGTGTCTAACGGGGTGGTAAATAGTGCGGAAATGTCAACCGTTCTTCAGATTGAAAACGCAACCATAAATACAAAAGGTGTTTCTGAAGTACTTGGCCCGGGTAGGCCATATGGATATTACACCGGTTACATACCATCCAATGTTCCATCTGCAGCAGCTGCCATCTATGTTAACCAGACCAATACCTTCATAAGCACTACGAACCCAAATTACGTAGAGATAGTATTCCAGACTTATAACATAGGGTGGGGCGATAAGGCAATCACGACTGTGACAAATCTTTATGGAAACATAAAGGCTGTTCCGAACGCAAAGTCAACCTACAGTGTAGCTGTTGGTGGCTTGACACAGAGTTTATCAGATGCCTTACACACAACTCAAGCCTCGTTTGCAGAAATCCTTCCGATTCTTGCAATAACAATATTCATAATCCTCCTAATCCAACTTTCCTCAGTTCTTACGCCACTCAGACTCATAATAATGGTCATGGCAGTCGTTCTTGCTTCTCTTTCTGTCTCTTATATTATTTTCCACTATCTCCAGGGATTCCCAGTTGTCATATTTATGCCTGTGTTCGTCTTTATAACATTGCTTGCTGTTGGACTTGATTATGATATTTTCATGATAACGAGAGTAAGAGAAGAAGTTATGAAGGGTTCCGGACTAAGGGATGCCGTAGTCACGAGCGTAACAGAAAATGGAAGTGTCATAATGCTCCTTGGTACTCTACTGTTTGTGACATTTGCTGCACTGTATTTCAGCGCCATTCCTCTCGTACAGGAGATAGGTATAGGTGTGGGACTTGGAGTTCTGATAGACACATTCATAAGCTGGCCATTCTTCATTCCAGCAATAATGACCATTATTAAAAAGTACAACTGGTGGCCATCAAAATTATCAGACAAACCCTAAAATTTCTATATTTTCTTACATTTTAATAATAGAAAAAAGTTTTAATTTCTTTTTCTTTAGATGAAATTATACATCTCAATGATTCAAAGTAAATTACAAAATTAAATAAATATTCAGATTCCACAAATACTCAATTCTCCTTGATTAAAATGACCTATCCTGAATAATACCATTAGAATAACCCAGTTAAACATTTTGCTATTGCACCTTCAACTTTAGTTGAAGAATAAAATAATGAGGTTGAAAGGAAAAGTATGGTCAACTTACACCCACTACTTCTTGCGAGAATGTTTCCTGTTGATATTTCTTAAGTCTGATACCTAATTATAAAGTATTTGTCTATATTAATGAATAAAATAAAAATTAGTTCATTGTTTTTAATTTGTCCTTGATTGCCTGGTAATCTGGTTCCTTTCCAGGATCTTCTGAAACCCATGCGTATGCTACCTTGCCAGTCTTGTCTACTATGAACACAGATCTCTTTGAAACGTCAAGCTTTGGAAGTCCTATAAAGTTCTTGTGTACGATTCCATATTCAGTAATTACATGCTTTCCATGATCACTCAGAAGATCGAAATTCAAATTGTTTACTTCTGCAAATTTTGCAAGCGAAAAGGGCGTATCAACGCTTATACCAAGAACCTTGGCCTTCATATCATTGAAAGCTGCCATGGAGTCCCTGAATGAGCACATTTCCTTTGTACATACACCTGTAAAGGCCCCCGGGAAAAATGCCAGTACAACATTTCCTCCCCTGAATTCTGATAACTTCCTTACCTTATTTTTTGTATCGGGCAATTCGAAATCTGGTGCCATATCTCCAACTTTTACTACCATTTTCTCACCAATATGATATATGAGAATGATATTTAAGTTTAATATGAGAGCGATCTCCTTACTGTCAGGTGGAAAGGATTCATTTCTTTCAACAATTATAGCACAGGAACAGGGACTTGAAGTTGTTACCTGTGTAACTGTTGAACCTGAAAAGTATTCTGAAATGTTTCATGTACCAAACTATAAAATTGCCAGATATGTGGCAAATCTAATTGGGCTTGATACGGTGTTTATCAGGGAAAACAATTTTTTCACTGATTTGTTGAACTTGACCAAGAAATTAAATGCTGAAGCCATAATTAGTGGGGCCATAGCCTCCAACTTCCAGAAGACACGAATAGAAAGATTCTGCACGGAAAATGGTCTTTTATCCTATTCTCCATTATGGCTCATGGATCAGGAAAAGGAGTTAAGAACTGTCATTTTGTCTGGCATAAAACCCATAATTGTGAGTGTGTCAGCGGAGGGACTAGAGAAGGAACTTCTTGGTAGACAGATTGATGAAAATACGATATCAGAATTCAAGAGACTCAAAAACCGATTGGGAATTAACATAGCCGGAGAGGGGGGAGAGTATGAATCTCTTGTTGTTGGCTATAAGAATAAAATGCTAAAAATTGAGGAGTTTCAAGATGTGGAAGACGGCTCCCAGGCTTACAGAAAAATAAATAAAATAGAACTTGCAGGTTGAATTTAACCAAGTTTAGAAAATTATATTTTAACCCTTTCTACTTCTATGGCATCCCATGTTGGGTATTCTTCTATCTGGTATATTTCATAGTCAAGCTTTCCCTTAAGATCGTCAACAATCCATGGGGCAATCTCCACTCTTCTCTTTATCTTATTTATCTGCATTTCAGTCTTCGGAATTCCAATATTCATCAGTGCCTCGGCCATCTCCTCAACAGGTCCACCCTGAATTATGCCCCTAATGATAGTTCCGTCCTTTGTAACCACGTCATAGGGCTTGGCAACGTTTTTTGCCCTCCTCTTCAGTCTATTCTTTAACTGGACCCCATCCTTGAATGAGGCTGAGCAGTAATGAACGGTAAAGTCGGGGTTCTCCCTTACCATATCTATTGCAAGTTTCTGTGAATCTTTCGCTCCAGATTCTACATCATTCTTGATCTCATAATTCCTTCCGAGAAGGTTACCATAATTTGTCTCAGAGAATTCAAGTTCATTAAGATTTATGAAGTCCAGGTCCATCTTTCTGCTGAAATCTATGAGTGCTCTTGTATCCTCGAATCTTCCAGGTAGACTGGGGACTTCAATACCAACGTTCATGCCCATATCCCTTGACCATTTTATTCTGTCCTTGAATATTGATCGGTCCATTACGCGCCATATTTCTTCTGGTGGATGAAATCTAATTTCATCAAGACCAGCTTTTGCAACGGTTTCTATGGCCTCCTTCGATCCACTGATTGTATAGAGGTGTATATGATGTGAATCGCCGAATTCCTCCTTTAGTATCTTAATATATTCTGCAGTTCTCTCGTAGAACTTCAGGGGGTCTCCACCAGTAATCCCAGTACCTGTTGCCTGGATCATCTTCGCCTCAAAAATGGCATCTTTCATGTTTGCAAGTGGCATTTCGTCGGCAAACATAACGTCATTCATCTTCTTTTGCTCTGATAATGGGCAGTAGAAACATTTCGCATCGCATATCCCTGATACGAAAAGTACCATTTTTGCCCCTTTTGCACACATGGTGCAACCCAGAGGTAGGTGACCATTATATACTGATTTTCCCGGAAGGCTCTTCATTGAAACTCAATGTTAGATGCATATTAAAACATTACATTTTATTTAGAACCAAAAATGAAAAAATAACATTATATGTCTTCCAGGGTTTTTTGCTCCATATCAATAAGGGAAGATTCTACCAGCAGGTTGTTCTGAGAAAGCAATAATATCCTCATTATCCTCATTAGCTGTGTGTTGTTCGTGCTTTCAGGCTCAATTATCATTTCGTTCTCGGGTATTTCTATTCCAGCCTCCTGGAAAGATTTTATATAATTGAGCTTCTTAGTGGAGAATGATTTCCTGTAATTCTTTGGGAGATCTATATCGCAAAGCTCAAATTCTCTTATGAAAATTGGTCTCTGAAAGGTATAGTAAAGAAAGGAGAGGCATATATCCCCATGATTTTCATTATATGTATCCTTGATAGCCTTTCCTATTTTTCGATAAAGGGATACCGTACCTTTCTGGTTCAAAGAATAAACCTTCGCAGGTTTTATCTCCTTTACCTTGAGTATTTCAGAATCTACCATTGCACTCAAATAACCTGCAAGTGTAAGCCTGTGAAGTTTTAAGCCCACCTGATCAAGCTCTTTTTTTATCCCGGAAATTGATTGCTCATCCTTCTTCAGAATCTGGATTATCTGTCCCTGAATTGACTGGTTCATCATATCCCTCCAGTCAGTTTTTCAGTAGCCTCAATTACAAGTTCACATAATTCACTGGAAGACCCGGTGAATTCAAGGGGGTTTGCCATTTTTTCAAGTTCACTTTTAGTAAATAATTCTCCGAATTCTGATTTCATAAGAATATCCTGCAACTTATCTCCTGACTCGTAGTAATTCATTGAGACCTTCCTTACGAGCTCATGGGAATCTGTCCTTCCTATTCCCTTTAGGGTCAACTGTGTCGTCAGGTTCTCTGAGATGCATAGGGGTGATGCCAGCAGATTTTCCTTCATCCTGACCTCATTTACAAAAAGGTTCCTGATTATTTTGGAGAGCTTGTTCAGGACAAAATCTGTAAGAATGCAGGCATAGGGTATGGTAAATCTCTCCAGGGCACTGTTCGTTAAGTCCCTCTCATGCCATGTGATAGCCCCTTCTATCTCTGGTACTGCAAATGACCTTATCATTCTTGATAGACTGCAAACATTCTCTGACTCAATGGGATTCCTCTTGCTTGGCATGGATGATGAGCCAACCTGGTTAGTTGATTCAAAATACTCCATCACTTCAAATATCTCTGGCCTCTGAAGGTTTCTAATCTCAGTTCCAATTTTCTCACATGTCATTGCAATGTTTGCCAATATCTGTATGAATTCAACATATCTGTCTCTGTCAACAAGCTGGCCTGTTGCAATCTCATAATTTAGACCGAGTGAATTCATTGCATCTTTATTGACCTTCATTGCGTTCCTTCCCATTGATGCTCCTGTTCCCACAGGTCCCATTGCCTTTCCAGTCAGTATTCTTCCCCTGACTTCAATCAATCTTTCCGTGTGCCTGTTGAACTCTGATAAATAAGTTGCCATCTTCAATCCAAATGTAATGGGACTTGCATGCTGTCCATGGGTTCTTCCCAGCATCGCTGTATTTTTATACTTCCTGACTTTTTCCATAAGGGCAAACTGTATGTCCTTGAGATCTTCCATGAGATATGAATAATATTCTTTTAACTGTAATGCAGTGGCAGTGTCAATGGCATCGTTTGAGGTCATGCCAAAATGCAGGAATTTAAATGAATGATTTGACTGCTCTTCCACCGTTCGAATGAATGCCATGATATCATGCTTTGTTTCCTTTTCTATCTCCTTCATTCTTGTCTCATCTACCCCAACCTGAAGTACCTTCTTAAGCGATTCTATGTCAGTTCTTGGTATTACATCATTTTTCATCTGGGCCTCGGCAACAGCAATCTCAACTCTTAGCATGCAATTTAATCTGTAGCTCTGCTCAAAAATTGACTTGACAATGGGCCTTCCATAACGTTCTTCAATGGGAGAGATGGTCACGGGTCTGTTATATTGTCAGTAGTTAAAAATTTTCTTATTTTCAATCCTCCTGTTTAAAAACCAGCATTTTCAGAACTCCACTGCTATTATCCCATTGCTATACCTGTACAGATAATAAATTTGGATGATATAATAGCCATTTACAAGTTTAAGTGACTCATTTATGCTCTGGAATGTTTTCTGACTACCACCAGTGTAGTTATAATTGAATTCTGTCCTGTTCAATGGAATTATTGTATTTGATAAATTACCAACCTGGGAAATTCTGACATAAGTTGGTTCTGAGAAAGTAAGATTTAATTTAATGTCAGTTTTGCGAGAAATGTGGAAGCTCGATGTGGCATAGAATCCATAGTTCTTAATGGTGCTACAGTTTAACTGAGCATATGGAAACGGTGTATTATACTTCCAGAAGTTTTGATTTTCGGGAATGACCGGTGCAAAATTACTGGAATTGAATTCAAATGTATTATTGTTCGAATCATGAGGGAAAAATAACGTCTCATTTGTATAGGTAATTCCTGTAGGATTTGATTTATTCAACTGATTGTATGTTTGATCATTTCCAATAATCTCTTTTGCCACGAATGGTTCGAATGAATTGGAACTTCCATATACTGATGTTTCTGTCACTGGCGATCCTGCAATTATTGAATCTGTGCTCATATCGACCACAGAGACATATGAAAGATTCAGGTTGGGAGTTACGTATATCTGTATCTGCACTGAACTGTTAAATTGAGATATTCCATAATTTTTTCCCTGTTCAAAGGAATAACTCATCTTCATCATCACGGGATAACTGTAATAGGTTGATCCACTGTTTAATGGTATGATTACAGGACTATTTATGTTGCTCACTACAAATTCAAGATCTAT
>JAKAYH010000068.1 GCA_021826835.1 Thermoplasmata archaeon
GCCTAACGCCAAAGAGATTCATTGTAACTAGATCTTTGACCCCTATGGATTTAACAACCTCTTCAATGTTTACTTCATTGAAACCGTTAGCGGGATCAGCTATTCCCGGATTGGGTTGATGCCCTGTCATTGCAGTGGTTGAGTTGTCCAATATTATAAGCTTATAGCTGTTTCCATTGTGTATTGCATTTATGAGCGGGGGGATGCCTGAGTGGAAGAATGTGGAGTCACCTATGAAAGCGATTACCGGCTGATCAGTTACTTTCGAAAAACCATTAGCCAATCCTTCTGATGATCCCATGCTCAGAATTAAATCAGAGGTTTCATAGGGTTCGTAAATCCCAAGGGAATAGCAGCCTATATCTGAAGAAAATATGGCATCTTTTATGTTTGAAAGCCTTAGAGCTCTTTTGACTGAATAGTAAACAGATCTGTGTGGGCAACCGGGACATAAAACCGGAGGTCTTTGAGGCAGTGAATCCTTGAATGATTTATCCTCTGGCGGGGAGATATCGAGCAACGGAAGTATTGCAGAAGCAATAATATCCTCATTAAATTCGTAATATGCTGGTAGCTCTCCTGTGTTCTTTCCGTGGATAATTGAATCGATCTTGTGTTCCTGTGCAATCTTGAGGATATCATTTTCCAGGATTGGATCAAGCTCCTCAACAACAATTGTATCCCTATGCTTTTTAATAAATTCTGCAACCTTTTCTCTGGGAATGGGGTTTGTAAGTGATAATTTTAGAATGTTGAGGGAGAGGCTGTAGTCATTTTTCAAATCCTGCAAGTATCCAAAGGAAATGCCACTTGTTATTATTCCCAGCTTACTGTCTCCATCTATTTCATAATTTAGTGGCGATGATTCACCGTCTTTTTCTATCATTTCCATCTTTTTAAGAAGTTCTACCTTTAATCTCCTTGAATTTACAGGCAGTGCATTGAACTGATTCTTGCTGCTCTGAAAATATCCCTTATTTTTCATATCAGCAGCCTGAGAAAGTAATACCATCCCTCTCTGATGTGATACCCGTGTTGTTGTTCTGAATATTACCGGAATGGAATACTTTTCAGACAATTCAAACGCATACTTTATAAAATCCTTGCACTCCTGAGGGTTTGAGGGTTCTATTATGGGAAGATGCGCAAGTCTGGCATAATTCCTATTATCCTGTTCATTTTGAGATGAAAACATTGATGGATCGTCAGCAGTCATTATAACCATACCAGCTCTTGTTCCGGTATATGCCATACTCATCATTGGATCGGAGGCAACATTCATACCAACATGCTTCATGAACACAAATGATCTCACTCCGGAAACAGCAGCTGCAAAAGCGCTTTCTATTGCTACTTTTTCATTAACTGAGAATTCGAATTTAATTCCTGCCCTTTCATGTATTTGATATAAAACATCCCCAATTTCACTTGAAGGAGTTCCAGGGTATGTTGATGCGTATCCAACGCCCTCTTCGATGAGACCACGAACAATGGCTTCATTGCCAAGAAGAAATAACTTGTTGCCGCCATTTTTTTCAAGCAGAGGGTCAAATATATTCATAACGAATCAGTCATCAGGCTTTATTAAGAATTATGCTTTAAATATTAAGTCTGACAATAACTATCACTGCATTTCTGCTGAAGATTTTCTTCTTAGAAAGTTTAGGGGAAAATAATTCTTTGAAGGAATGGTATAAATTAAAGTGTACACGCTTATGAGGAATATGGGTAACCCACTGTTGGGATCAGTGCCGTAACCACTTACAATTCCAAAATCCTGTCCAACCCACCATGAAAACAGTGTTATGGGTATTGTCAAGATGGCTCCATAAAAGGGACGGTACAACCAGAAGATCACGCATATGGCAAAATAAATTGAAAAAAACATATTCCAGTAGAAATCATAGGTGATAAACGAACTGGCGAAATATAAAAAAGAATTGGAAAGAAATCGAGGTTGATATAAAAATATCAAATTGTATGGTATTCTGGAAAGTGTATATCCTGACCAGAATTGTGATGCTGGGATTATTTGAAGAATAAACGAGATTAGGAATACCACGGCCATGAAGATTGGTATTACTTCTTTTTTGTTAAGGCCAATAACTACAAGCATTAAGTAAATAGAAATTATGAAATAGACAAAAGCAGAGCCCGGTACTCCAGAAAGAAAGCTCGATCCTGCCTGCAAAATGCCTCCGAAACCTTCTCCGAAGATCCATATTATCAATGACCAGGCAGCGGAGATAAAAAGGACAAAAAGATTCCCCACTTTATTTAATTTAATTAAGAGTCCAATACCGATAAATAATTGGGTAACTGCTGCCATCGCATTGAATATTACGGGATGGATGCTCCATATATTGACTCCAAAAAGGACGATATTATAAAGTTCCCCGTTTGTGGATCCCATCATGGGAATAATCACATATGGCAAGAAAACATAGGGCATTTCCGGTTGCAACTGAAGAATGCCGTCGATTATCCAAAGAGTTCCCAAACTTATCTTCAAAAAAGTAAATGCTTTGCCATATTTCTCTGTGTTAAGAGGATTTTTTCTAAACAAATAAAGAAAAATGGAGACGATAATCATTCCAAAAATGGTGTATGAATACAATGTAAGCGTTAAATTTCCGGGTATTTTATAAAGAATATAATCACCGTAAAAAACAAGGATCAGAATGATCATTATGGCAAAAATGGTCGCCATTTTTAGAAGAGAATATTTGTTCCATTCCCACAGAGAATCATAGGACATTTTATCTGATTCTTATTTTCTTTTAAAATATAATGCTTATTCCTTAACGGCAGTATCATGGAATTATGCTTTATGGAATTAACAAAAATATGATGATTGGGATTAGTTTAATCCCTTATTTCTTTCTCAGATAATATATATGTAAGTACTACCAGGAAAACAGCCAGCAGGAACAGATAAAGAAGGTAAAGAAGAACTGAATTAGTCTGAGAGGATGTGAGATTTCCATACAATAGAACCGTTCTGATCGCCTCAGATGACCATGAAACGGGGTTGTATTCTGCAACAGTTCCCAGCCATGATGCCATCAACGTCTTTGGAAATAAGGCAAAACTGGCGAATATTAGCGGTAAGTTTATCAGGTTGATTATTCCGAATACTGTTTCCATCTTCCTAAGTCTAATTGCTATTATACTGAATACAGAGGAGAAGGAAAATGCAATGAGGACAAGTGCCACTATTATAACAAACACGCTGAAGAGGTTAAATCCTTTCTGTAGCACTAGGCCGTTAGGGATAATCAAAGCGGCTGCAAGAAGAATTACTGCCTGAACCAATATTCTGAAAGTGCTTGAAAGCACCTTCGAGAATACTATGGAGCTCCTGCTAATTGGCGATACAAGGAACCTGGACATTGGCCCAAGTCTTCTGTCCCAAATTATATTTACACCGGCAAACATACCCGTGAAAAGGCTTGTTGTTGTAAGTATGCCGCCAATTATGAACGTAATGTAATTAGGGGCAGGATAGAACGGACTCAGGGTAGAAGAGACTCCCGAAGCCCCCAATAATTTTGTTAAATCAAAAGCACTGCCAAATAGTACAATCCAGAAGATCGGTTGTATTAGACCGACGAAAAAGAATACGGGATTCCTGTACCACTTCTTTAACTCTCTTACAGTTAAGGGGATTAGTCCACTCATTTTCTCAACCTCCTCATATTAATTGCCTGTTTAAACGCTGATTCACCGCTCTCTTCCCTGATTTCATTTCCGGTCAATTTCAAAAACACCTGGTCAAGTGAAGGTTTCTGTACAGACATCTTCATGGGTGTAATTCCATTCTTTATCATGAAATCCATTAGAAGTGGAAGGTCTGAATCTGCATCCTTCACGGTAAGTCTTATCTCCTTTCCGTTTATTAGTGGTTCCTCAACAGATTCTGTAAAACCTGATATCTTCTTTAAAGTCTCTTCATCCTTAGTTTCCACCATTATGGTATCACCTTTCAGTGAAGCCTTTAGTTCTGCTGAGGTTCCTATGGTAATAATATTTCCATGGTCAATGATACATATCCTATCGGAAAGCTCATCCGCTTCCTCAAGATAGTGGGTTGTTAATATAATGGTGACACCCAAATCACTCCTAATTTTCTTAATGTAATCCCACATCTTGGCCCTTGTTTGCACATCAAGTCCCAGAGTCGGTTCATCCAAAAATAGAACCTTTGGTTCATTAACCAAGCCCATTATGAGTTCCAGTCTCTTTCTCATACCACCCGAGAATGTTCTTACATAATGGTCACCAACATCAGCCAGATCTACCAGAGCAAGGAGTTCGTCGATTTTTTTGTTTGAGGGACCTTTAGGAAGATCGTAAAATCTTGCGACCATTCTTAAATTTTCCACTGCTTTTAAATCTTCATCTGTTGTGAGATCCTGCGGTACTACCCCAATATTTCTCCTAACCTGCATTGAGTCTTTAACAATGTCATATCCCATAACCTTTGCATCACCGGATGTCGGGGTGATTGAGGTGGAAAGCATCTTTATGGTTGTTGTTTTTCCCGCACCATTAGGTCCAAGAAATCCAAAGATCTCTCCTTGTTTTATCTGGAGATGAATTCCCTTGACTGCCATAATGTTTCCCGGATAAGTTTTTCTTAAATCTGTAGTTTCAATAATATATTCTGTCATTTTATCAACTTCTTTTTAATTTCATCCAATCTTTTCTGTATCTTTTCTATTTTTTCTTCAGCACCATCAAATGGCATATGGGAATCAAGTATGAACATTAGTTCTGAATGAATATTCTCAAGCACTGATTTAACATCATCTGGATTGGTTTGATTGTAAAAACGTCTGACTCTTTGAAAATGTTTGTCTACAATCTTCTTTCCTTCGTCAGTGATAATATATCTGTTATCATCGTTTCGAATAACCAGTTTATCTTCTTCCAACTTGGATAGAAGCGGATATATTGAACCGGGACTTGGTTTCCACCACCCCATTGAATTTGACTCAATTTCCTTTATTATCTCAGAACCGTTGAGTTGTTTCTGAGTTAACAGATTCAAAACCCAGAATCTTAACAATCCATGTTTTCTTCCAGTTGAAAACGATGACTCATCATCCAATTATATCGCATTTCCATATTTTAGGTAAATATTTAACAATATCGAATTTCGATATCGTGAACTAACTATTGGAAAAATACACAAATTATAGAGGTTGTTACGCATACCGTTTCAGTTACAAAAATAATGAAGAGGAAGTACCCCCTATCTTCACATTTTTGATTCAAAGTGCATACTGACAAATACTACTCCACAGAGCAATATGATAACCGTTTATCAATTTCATCGTATAACTTCTTTTAAGGAAATGAGGGTTGTAATTGTTCTATGATCTATCCTTATTGAACGGAAACCCCAACACCCGAATAAGAATAGCGCATAGGCAAGAATCTTATATTCGGGTGCAGATTCCAATTCAAAACTGCTTCTATAAGGATATTGTTCCAAATATTCCGTTGTATTTTCAACTCACTCTCTTCTGGTAATCTTTTATTTTTTAAATAAATGGTTGTTTGGATTTTTGTTTAGAAGTACAAATCCACTGGCATCTCCCTGTCTTTCCATGTATTTAATTGAATAATAATACATTTCAAGTCAGATGAAAGGCACCACATAAAATTTACCATCTTATATATCGAAATATTTAATAACTATTTATATAATATCAGACATTGTCATACAGAGGATAATAAGATATGAAAATATCCAAATTGATATCGTATAGCGCATTTGCAATAATAGCATCTTTCCTCATAATATCATCAGCTTCCATTTATTTTAGCACCACGGAAACTGCTAATTCCATTGATGGTGTGGTTAAGTATGTTAATATCGGTTCCCCTCAGCCTTACATAGGTTTCTGTCTGATGGGTAACGCGAAAGGTGTTATACCATCTTCAATATCCATAATGAATCAAACCATTACACTCAATCCGGGCGAAAATATTTCTAAACTGTTAAATTTGCCAATAAATATTAGCAGCATGACAGAAAAGGGGTTTCCGTTTTCATCCATGTCACTATTTATTTCGGACGCAGTTTATGGTGCATTATTTCTTATGAATTTCACCGCGTATAAAGGAGGGTTCTCAATGAATATTCCTGCAATTTTTTCAAATATTACCTCTACAAAGGTAACCACAGCTAATGAATCGTCCGGTCAGGCGTTTCTTTCCCTGGGGTTTAGGGTTTTAATTCCTTTATTTTTTCAAGCGTCCAGAATGCTCATATATGATGGGCCATCGTTAATTGGTAACTTTAGTTTACAGAATTATTCAGGTATATTCAATAAAGGAAATGTAAATCTTTCCGGAATTATACACATACCTGAAGGGCAATCAATAAATTCTGTGTTAAAAAATCTTGTATTCTCTATGAACGGTTTGAAATGGTCTGCTTCATAAAAGTTTAATGCAATTTATTAAATCACTGAGGTCCTTTATTAGAAAGTCATAAAGGGTTACACCTGAATTTCTCCCATGGGTTATCAATATAGCCGGTATTCCCAAAGTTTTTGCAGGAATCATATCATTTATGGAATCGCCAACAACAATCATGTTCCTAATGTTGACATTCAATATCTCTGATGCTTTCAAATAGGCTTCTGTATTTGGTTTCCCGGAAATTACATCATCAATAGTGACAACTTGTACATTACCAAGATTCAGCCTATTTACCAGCGCTCTTCTGGAAGAAGTTACTATTATGGATTTTATTCCTATGGATTCAAGTTTAGCTAATGTCTCTTCATAATCTTCATATATTGATATTTGGGGTAACATCTCCAGAAAGTATTGCTCCTCAAGTTCCTCTATGAGATTGGGTTTATTGGAAAATTTCTTTGCCAAATCCATGCCGGGCAATCCTATGAGTGATTCTATCTCAGAATCCTGAAGGAATATCCCCTGCGTTTCAAAGGCTTTCCTCCAAGCCCTGACTCGTTGCTGGAATGAATTTAGAATTGTACCATCAAGATCAAAAATAACTCCCTTAACAATCATCGGAGGTCAGTAAGGGGATCTTCCAATTATACGTTTTGAAGTAATCTCAGGGAAGACCTTTTGTGCACATACACTGCACGACTCTCGCAAACCAGTTTTTATTTTGGTGATGCTATAATCATCCATATTCATAAAATAGATACAGTCTTCAAGTTTCGAATTTTCATAATAATTTGAAACCAGAGAGACTGCCATTATGGAACCAAGAGACGGTATATAGAACTCCACATTGTCATAGGAGCAGTTTATGGGGATTAAATTCTGATTTTCAGTGAGACAGTTGAGACAGGCCGTTTTTCCCGGAACTATCAACTTAAATTCCAGAAATTTTTCCATGCTTGAGGTCATAATCCATGGAATATCCATTTTGACAGAAATTTCATTAATAAGATTTCTAGTTAGAATTGAATCGGTGCAGTCTATGATCAAATCAGTGCCGGTAAGAATACTTTCATAATTTACAGAATCAAGGTATTCATGGAATGCAGTTATCTTATTCAAAATACCCTGACTTTGAACAATATTTTTCATGACCTCGGCTTTGTTTAATCCAATATGGGATATTCCAAAGAGTGTCTGCCTTTCCAGATTGCTCTTTTCTATATTATCGCCGTCTACTATTCTAATCTCTTTTATTCCATGCCTTGAAAGCAGGAGGGATACCAGACTGGAATTCCCTCCAGCACCTATTATGGAAACTGATATTTTGGGCTTAGAGGTCGCTTTCCCAGTCATAAATAGAGATTGTAATTTATAATAATAGGATTACTGACTTATCAGGTTAAAATTAAAACCAATAAATTTCACTTAAGGTTAACCCTCAATACTGCTGTATCCAGTTGATGAAGAATATATATGAGACTGTCATCATACATTCATGAAAGCAGCTTTTCTTAAAGAGATTGGTAAAGATCTGGTAATAGAAGATTTTACTATTAGCGATCCCCAATCAGAACAGGTTACAATTGAACAAGATATTACTGGAATATGCTATCGTGATATTCTTGAAAAGGAAGGTTTTTTTCCAAGGATGAAACCTCCAATTATCCCCGGACATGAAATCTCCGGGATTATTAATAAAGTAGGAGAGGGCGTTAGAGAGTTCAAAGCAGGAGAAAGAGTTGCCAGTCTCATATACGAACCGTGCGGTTTCTGTGAACAGTGTGTATCGGGTAGAGAAAATCTTTGTCCAAGGAAGAAAACCTATGGTGAAAATATAAACGGTTCGTATTCAAGATTTGTTAATGTTTCTCAGAGAAGTCTTGTTAGGGTACCTGACGGTGTTCCAAATGAACTGGCATCCATAGCTGCCTGCGTAACGGGAATGGTTTATCACGCCCTTGACTCAGTTGGAGAGGCAGGTTACGGAACCCGTGTAGTCATAACGGGAGCAGGAGGAGGAGTTGGTTCGCATGCAATTCAGGTCGCCAAGGCAATTGGTGCTCAGGTTATTGCTGCAACCAGTTCAAAATGGAAGGAAGAAACTCTCTACAAACTTGGAGCCGATTTCGTTATTAATTCCTCAGAAGGATTTGACAAGGAGGTTAAAAAGATATGGCCTGATGGTTCTCAAATTGTTCTTGAAAATACCGGTAATGCAACATTTGCCTCATCGCTGAGGTCACTGGCTTTCGGTGGAAGAGTAATTGTCATTGGAAACCTTGAACCCACACCGGTTCCACTCCCATTGGGAATGATTATTCTTAAAGGGAACAGAGTCGAAGGCACAATCAGTTCAACAAGAAATGATTTGAGAAAGGCGCTTGACCTTTCAAAGAGAGGTCTCGTTAAGGAAGTAAAACATGATCAAAGGAAACTGGAAGACGTAAACGAAGCCTTTACAGATATAAAAAATAAAAAAAATATAGGAAGAATAATGTTAAAACTTTAAAACATTATTTGGAAATTGCAATGAAACAATCTTACAGTGCAAAGCTTAATATCCTAATTTAAATCACGTTTTGGCTGATATCAATGCAGGAATTAATTTGCAATATAGAATTTTCAAAGGAAGACAGCGAATTTATAGCAAAGTTGAGAACC